>JBEVND010000205.1:0-5978 GCA_040508285.1 Rariglobus sp.
GGTTTCAGCGGCATGGTCGCCAAGCCCTACCGCCTCACGGATCTCGCAAAGGCGATTCGCTTCGTGCTCGAAGGCGGTTCGGACGGCGAATAACCCGCGGGGAATCAACGCGGCGGTTTAGTCCGCTGCGTTGATTCCGGCACCCGCCGCTGATCAGGCGCGCAACAGGCGCTTCGATTCCTCGTAGGCGGAGCGGAGCGCGGCGCGATCAACGTCGCGGTAGCGCTCGGGCAGGAAGCGACGATCGGAGCAGGCGAGAACCGCGGCGGCTTCCTGCAGGGCGAGCAGGTTTTCGTCGAGCGGATCGATGAACGCGTCGACCGCGGTCTGCAGATCTTCGAGCGCAAGGCTGTCGTCGCGTCCGGAGAGCACGGCGCGTTCGCGGGCGCGCACCAAAACAGCTTCGACATCGCTGCCGGTGAGCGGGCGGTCACCGAGCTTTTCCCGGATGTAGGCACGCAGCTCCTCGGCAAGCGGGAGCTTCTGGCTGCGGGCAACGACGGTGAACAACTCGACGATTTCGTCGGAGTTTTGCGCGGGGAAAAGCGGCACGCACAGGCCGAAGCGACCTTGTCGTTTGAGATCGATCGCCATCAGGTCGGGACGCGAAGTCATCGCGATCCACAGTTCGCGGCCGCGCAGCGACGAGTCGCCGAGATGCGCGGCAAAGGCAGCAAACACGCGGCTCGATACGCCGCTGTCGCCGTCGGCGCTGCGATTGCCGAAGACGGCATCGGCTTCATCCACGACGACGATCACGGGACCGAGCGCGCGAATCGTCAGGAGAATACGCGCCTGCTGGCGTTCGGTTTCACCGACCCACTTGGAGCGAAACTGGCCGAGCTCGAGAACGGGGAGTCCGCATTCGCTGGCGAAGCAGTCGATGAGGTAGGACTTGCCGACGCCGATGCGCCCGGGAACGAGCACGCCGCGTTCGAGGACCGCGTGTTTGCCCTCGCGGATGAGCCAGGCGAGTTCACGCAGGCGGGCTTTGGCGGCGACATGCGTGGCGACATCGTCGAGCGAGCGGCCCGCCTTGGGGTCTTTGAATTTAACGAGATCGCCGCAGTAATCTTCGATGAGCGTGCGTTTGCCGGAGCTGACATAGGCGGCGGTGATGCGCTGGTTGTTGCGCAGGGCGGTCGCGAGTAATTGCTCGATGCGCAGCAGCGGGAGGCCCGAGGTGCGGCGGGCGAGATCGTCGGCTTTGAGGTCGCTGTGCGCGGCGAGCGTCTGGCCCTCGGCGTGACGGTCGAGCCAGCCGGAAGAGATAAACGCGGAGCGCTCGTCGAGCGTGGGCAGATCGATGCGGGCGCGGGCGACGTGCGGGTTCTGCAGTAAGTCGGCGTGGAGCTCGGAGATGGTCTCGGTGACGAGAATGACCCCGACGTCGCCGTGGTGAAACTCGGGGGAGGCCGCCCATGACAACAACGTGA
The DNA here is from genome assembly GCA_040508285.1 of Rariglobus sp. GTDB lineage: Bacteria > Verrucomicrobiota > Verrucomicrobiia > Opitutales > Opitutaceae > Rariglobus. Next base: position 1,437 of record JBEVND010000205.1, read on the forward strand.
CGAGGGCCACGCGGTCGTCGTGAGAGGCTTGGTTTTCTTCGGAGGCGGGCACGAGTTTCTCGGCGAAATTAACGACGAGCGTCACGCCACGCGTTTCGCCTTTCTCCTCGGTCATGCGCAGGAAAAAACGGCGCAACACCGGTAGCAGCTGGACGAATACACGCGGCGGTCCATTGCGGTGGAAATCGGTGCCCTCGACCTCGTCGTAGATTTTGAGCCATTCGAAGAACCGCGTCTGCATTGCGGGCGTGGAGAACGTGAGACCCGCGCCCAAATCGTAATGCATCAGCTGCGGACGCGCCGGGAAAAGGCGCTGCGACAGATACGGTCCAAGCGCGGCGTAAGTGGAATCCGCGCCGGTCGTGACGGGGAACAAGTCGTGGATGTTGCCGTGGAGGATGAACAGGCTGTGCGCTCCGCTGTTCCAAAGGCGGGCGAGTTCAGTGGCCCAGACGGGCAAGGCGGCGCGGGTGGAAGTGCTCATGGAAACAGGGATGGAGTCTGGAGTTTAGGCCGCCGACGAAGATCGCGAATGGTCGTGAAGGACGCCGAGGCGGGCTTAGTTTTTCTCGGAGGCGGCCTGGGTGGAGCGCGGCGAACTAGACGGATCGAGCATCGCGCCGGCAGGAAGCGACGGGAGCTGCGCGGTGAGATCTTTGAACTCGGAGAGCTCGGACAACCAGCGATTGGTTTCGGCGAGGTGCTCGATGCTGAGGTCGATGCGGGCGCCGAGTGATTCCGCGTTCTTGTGGGCGACGGCGTCGGCGCGGATAAGTTTGGCCTGTTCGACGAGGCGCTCCTGTTCGGACAGCGCGAGGTCGAGATTGGCGCGGGCTTGCGCGATGCGCGTGATACGTTGGCGAAGGGCCACGAGGCGATCCCGGCGCGAGGCGAGGAGCTTGCGGCGGGTTTCGAGCGCCGGGCTTTCGACGGCGGAGGCGAGTTCGGTTTCGAGCGCGGCGATTTCGCGCGTGGCGGCGTCCTCGGCTTGGGGGAGTTGCTCGCGGCGTTCGGTTTCGAGGTAAACCTCGAGCGATTGCTCGATCGTGAGCAGGCGCAGGTAGGTCCAGAGAAGTTCGTCGAGCTTGCGCAGGCGGGTGTCGAGCGAGAGCGCGAGGTCGCCGGAGGAATTTTCGGACGAAGCGGCGGTGATGTCTTTGCAGACGGCGGCGAGTGATTGATGGCGCCGGCGACGTTCGGCCGAGAGCGACGACAGCAGCTGTGTGCGCTGCGCCTCGAAGTCGCGCGAGCGGGCGGCGGTCACGGCGAGATCGGCGGCATTGCGTTGGGCGTCGATTTTGCGACGGAAGCGTGCGGAGTCGGGCAGGTAAACGTGACCGAGCGCGTAGAGCACTCCGCCGGCGAGCAGGCCGAGCGGTTCACCCGTGGCGAAGCCCAAGCCCAGCGTGAGCAGGGCCAGCCAGAGGTGGTCGCGGCTCTTCCAGAAGAGCTGGCGGTAGTTGGGCGAAGTGTCGGTCAAGAGCGGTGGTGCGTAAGCGGGGCGCTTTTCTTTCTCGTGCTTCTTAATCGTTCCCTTTGGTCAGACAAATCGGGCGCTCGGAAGAAAAAGAGAAAGATGAGAGAAAACGAACGAGAGCCGGGAGCGACAGCGGGATGCCGCCGCTCCTTGGGCTCATTATTCGACGGTGAACCACTGGACTTCGACGCGGCGGTTTTTCTCGGCGTCGGGGCCGGCGGGTTCTTCCCAGCCGCGGCCGATGGTTTCGAGGCGGGCGGGTGTGACCTGGAGTTTCTCGATGAGCACGCGGCGGATTTCGTTGGCGCGGTTCTTGGAGAGTTCCATGGCCTTGAGCGACATCTGGCGGACGAAGGCATCGCCACCTTGCTGACGGAATTTATCGACGAGGGCGTTATCAACGTGGCCGCGGAGCAGGATGGTCGAGCCGGGGCTGACTTGGAGCAGGCGACGGATCGACTCCAGATTTCCCATGTTCTCCATGTTGCCCATCTGCAGCGTGGAGGAGTTGGGTTCGAAGAGGAAACGAATGTCCTTGGTCAGAAGCGGGTCGCCTTCGAGTGCGCCGGCGGCGGAGCTGCGGATGGGCGAGATGGAGATCTGTTGGCCGGCAAACGCGCCGGAGGCTTTCAACGCCTCGAGATGCGTGACGTTCATGTAGCGCTCGGCATCGGTGGGCTGATCGATGAGCGAGCCGTAAGCGAGGAGCGCGGAGGAAAAGATTCCGCTGAAACTACCGGCGGAATCGATCGAACCGGAGAAGAACGCGAGGTTCTCGGGGAGGTTGGAAAGGTGAACCTTGGTGAGTTCATCGCGGGCGTCTTCCTTCGACCACTTGAAGGCCTTGGCGATCGTGTCGAGGTGGGCGGCGGGCGTGTCGCGCACGAGGCGGTTGCCCTCGAGCGTGCCGTCGACGAGGCCGGCAACCATCTTGGGGTTGGCTTGGGCAAAGCCTTTGTTCACGACCAGAATGTCGGCGATGATGAGAAGATTCTTGTTGGTGGTGAGCAACGTGGCGGCGCCGTTGCTGGCGTCGACGACCTCGGTGGTTTTGGGCGCCCACGTGATGCAGCCCGCAAGGAGTTTTCCGCCGTCCTTGAGGTCTTTGAGGAACAGGTCGCCGGCGGCGAACGCGTCTTCGGCGAAGAGCAAGTTGACCTTCTCGGGGTCGGGACGGTCGGAGGGCGACTTGAGCAAGTTCACGCCGATGCCGGCTTCCTGCGTGAGGTAGCGAATGAAGAAATCGGCTTCGGTGAACTGGGCGGTGACGAGGGTCTTGCCCTTGAGGTCGTTGATGCGGCGAATCTCTTTGCGGACGACAAGGCCGTCGGCGCCGCGGGAGAAACCGATCTGCACGGGGGCGATGACCGCGAAATTACGGCAATGCGCAGTGATCACGTCGACGGTGGTCGCGGAGGCGGCGATGCGACCGGTGTTCAGCGCGGGCCAGCTCTCTTCTTCGCTGAGTTTGATGCGCACCTTGAAACCGTGCTTTTTGTAGAAGTAGGAATTCTCGGACGGCTCGAGACCGCCGTTGGCATCGATGATGCCGGCGTAGCCCGCGTATTCGCTGAGCTCGAGGTCGATGATGTTGTCTTTGACGGTGTAGGCGGCGGCCGGCGGGAGCAGCGGGCACGCCGTGAGCGCGTCGACAAACTCGGCGTCATCGATGGTGGTGGCGGCGACCGACGAAGGGCGCGCACCATCAACAGCGGTGACGGTGGTGGTGGTGCCGGAGGGGTTGAGCTTGTCCCACCACTTGTAAACGCCGAGGCCGGCGATACCGAGGATGAGGACGGTGAGAACGAATTTACCGCGAGAAGTCATGGACGTGGAAAAAGAGACGCGTTGTTAGAACGAGGAACGAGGCCGGCGTGGCGGCCTCGTTTGAGGGAAGTGAGCGAAGGCGGGACGGCCCTCGCTCACGCGTGAAGACGGACAATCAGCTTTCGGAAATCTTTTGGCGGGCGGGCGCTTCGGCCTGCGGGGTCGTGGCCTGAGGCTGGGCCATGCCCATCTTCTGCTGATACTCTTTGAAGAGCGAGGCGCCGCGGGCGCGCTTCATCTCCTGCTGACGCTGGATGGACGAACCCATTTCCTTGGCGAGGTCGAGGGTGGCGCGCATCTGGCCTTCACCGCCGGCGGCGGCCTGGCGGAGTTGCTGCATGGACTGGCCCATCTCGTCGCCCATCATGCCTTGGAGTTCGCCGATGGAACCCTTCATGAGGCCGGCGAGATTTTCGAGCGAGCGGCCGACGGCGACCTTGGCTTTGACGGCTTCGAATTCGCGTTGGAACTTTTGGATCTCGCGGAGGCTGGTGGCGATGATCTGGGTGTTCTGTTGATAGAGCTCCTCGAGGCTTTGGAGCTGGGCTTTGTTGTCGGCCAGGTCGGTGTCGAGCGCGGCGAGTTCTTCGGCGTAATGAATACCGTTGGTCTCGTCGTTGGCGGCGGCGGCGGCTTGGAGATTACCCTGGGTTTCCTGGCGCTGGCGCTCCTGGCGTTTGACCTGGTCTTTGAGGAGAGCGATCTGGCCGGCGAGCTGTCCGTTGGCGTAGTGGGCCTTGTCGGCCTTGGACTTGGCGTCGCGGATGCCGCGTTCGACGACGGCCTGGTTGATGGCATCGGTCTCGGTGGCTTTTTAAGCGGCGAGGCCGAGCCAGATGAAGACGCGTTTGAAGGCGCGGAAGAGTCCCATGGTGATGTGTGTTGAGGTGTGTTGGTTGACTGACGTTAAGGGGCTTCGAGGAGGATTTGGTTCTCCAGGATGAAATCTAATTGGGTCTGAAGTTGTTTTTCGTCGGAGGCGCCGATGAGGGTGGCGCCGCGGTCTTTGAGGGCTTTGAAGACGGAGGGTTTTATGCCGAGGGCGATGACGTAGACGAAGAGCGGGGTTTGCTGTTTCTCGGCGTCTTTTTGGAGGAGGTCGAGAATGTCTTCGGGCTCGGGGCCGTTGGAGTTTTGTCCATCGGAGAGGACGAGGAGGTGTTTGTGCTGGGCGGGTGAGGCGAGGAGGGCGCGGCCGGCGAGCTGCATGGTGAGGCCGAGCGGAGTGCTGTCGCGCG
>JBEVND010000232.1:0-3223 GCA_040508285.1 Rariglobus sp.
ACATGGCTTTTTTCACGAGCGCCTGGGCCACGGGCACCTCGTAAACGCTGTCCTCGGTAAGCGACACGCGGATGGTGTCGCCCAGTCCGTCGTAGAGCAGGCTGCCGATGCCGATGGCACTCTTGATGCGGCCGTCTTCACCGTCGCCGGCTTCGGTGACGCCGAGATGAAGCGGGTAACGCATACCCTCGCGGTTCATGTGCTCCACGAGCAGGCGGTAAGCCTCAATCATGACCTTTGGGTTGGAGGACTTCATCGACAGGATCATCTGCGTGAAGCCATGCGACTGGCCGATGCGGAGAAACTCGAGAGCGCTCTCCACCATGCCGAGCGGCGTATCGCCGTAACGGTTCATGATACGATCGGAGAGCGAGCCGTGATTGGTGCCGATGCGCAGCGAACGGCCGAGCTCCTTGGCGCGCAGCACCAGCGGGGAAAACGATTCGTGAAGCCGCTGGAGCTCGAGGTCGTAGTCGGAGTCTGAATACTCTTTTACCGCGAACTTCTTTTTGTCGGCGTAGTTGCCCGGGTTGACGCGGACTTTTTCAACGTGTTCGACCGCTTCCATCGCGGCGGACGGCAAAAAATGGATGTCAGCCACGAGCGGGATGTGCGCGAACCCGGCGGCCGAGAATTGCGCGCGGATGTCCTTGAGGCACTTCGCGGCGGGCACGTTGGGCGCGGTGATGCGGATGATTTCACACCCGACCTCGGCGAGGGCGATGGACTGCTTCACCGTGGCGGCGACGTCTTGCGTGTCGCTGGTGGTCATTGACTGAACGCGGACGGGGTTGGAACCGCCGACGCCGACCTGGCCGACTTTTACCTCAAGGGTGTTGCGGCGGACGGTGTGGAAACGGGAAGCGCAATAAGGCATGACGAGCTAACGCTCGAATGACTGATGGCCAATGTCCAGAGGCCAATCGCAAACCCGCGCCCGGGAGTCGCGCGCCGGGGTTTAAAAACGCGCGCCTGCTAGCTTCGTCGGCAGGCGTGACCGGGCTTTACTTTGCGGTTTCCGGAGCCGGCTCGGCGGGAGCGGTTTTTTCAGGGCGGTCGTCACGGACGTCGCGTGTCCAGCGACGGACATCGAAGAAGCTCACGTAGAGGATCATCGAAAACAGCAGCACCATGAACACGCTTTGGGTGGTGGCGATGAACTCAGGCGGCAGGAGCCGCCCGCGGAGTTTGCCAATAGTGGCGAACAACATGTGACCGCCGTCGAGCACAGGAATGGGCAACAGGTTGAAGATCGCGAGGTTCACGTTGACCAAGATCGTAAACCACAGGACGTAGCGAATGTCGGCTTGGGCGGCCATGTGGAAAATACGGGTGATGCCGATGGGTCCGCTGAGCTTGGAAATACCGATGTCGGAGCGCGGATTCACGAGGCTCGCGAAGGTGCGATAGGTCATGGTGACGTTGTCGCCGATCTGCTCGAACGGGCTGATGAAAGCCAGCGTGGAGTCGGTGGTAAACGCGAGGCCGAGGTCAGCTGCTTTGTTGGCCTCGGTGCGGGCGGGAATGAGAACGGTCGCGGTGCTGTCGCCGCGTTTTACGGTGGCGCGGATCTCGCGGGTGGCGTGGGCGTTCAGGTATTCGAAGTAGGTCTGCGCATGCAGGATATTCGTCGAGTCCAAGGACACGAGGCGGTCCTGCGCCTGAAAGCCGGCTTTGGCGCCGACGCTGTCGGGCGTCACCGCGTGGGTGATAAGTTCGTAGCCGGGGGCAATGCCCACTTTGCGGATCTTGTCGTCGCCGGAGAGCTGCGGGTAAACGGTGACGTCGAAGATACGACCTTCGCGTTCGACTGTGAAAATGGCTTCGCGGCGACCGTCGTCGGTTCGGCCCGAGCCGGTGACGAGGGTCTGGAGAATGTCGTTCCACTTCTTGGTGTCGTGACCATCAATGGCTTTGATCGTGTCGCCGATGCGGAGACCGGCTTCGACGGCCGGGCTTTGGACTTTTTTGCCATCGGGCAGCTCAACGGTCTCGACGATGTAGCCGATGCGCGTGGACGTCTGGTCGGCAGTGGTGGGCAGGCCGACGGTCCACAGAATCGTCGCGAGGGCGAAGGCGAAGAGGATGTTAAAGAACGCACCGGCACCGAACACGATCATCTTGGTCGCGTAGCCGGGAGGCGGGAGCTTGGTGATGTTGGCGTCGGGCGAGCCTTCGATCGCTCGCATGTCGGCGAGTTGGGGCAGGGAAACGTAACCTCCGAGGGGCAGCCAGGAGAGGCGGTATTCGACGCCGTCCTTGCCCTTCCACGAAAAGATCTTGGGGCCGAATCCGATGGAGAACCGTTCCACGATCACCCCGCGACGGCGGGCGGCGAGGAAGTGGCCGAGCTCATGGACGAAGATCGAGCCGCCGAAGAAAATGGCGACGAGCAGGATCGACCAGGCGCTGGAAAAAAGGGTGTTAAAGATGTCCATTCGGGAAAGGGCGGAAAACCGGGTGACTAGAGTCGCGAGTTGAGAGAGTAAAGGTGGGCGGTCGCCACGTGGCGTGCCTCGGAGTCGACTGCTAGGACTGCGGCAAGGTCGGCAGGTTCAAAAGAAGTGACGCGTTGCAGCGTTTTATCAACCACCTCGGGAATCGCGAGAAACGGAATGCTGCCGGCGAGAAACGCGGCAACGGCCACTTCGTTGGCGGCGTTATAGACTGCCGGAGCCGTCCCGCCGGCGTGCATGACCTCGCGGGCGAGGCGCATCATGGGGAACCGAGTGTCGTCGATGGGACGGAATTCCAGCGAGAGCAGCTGCGTAAAATCGAGTGGCGTGCCGACGCCCGGCGGGCGGGCGGGATGGAGCAACGCGTGTTGGATGGGGAACGTCATCGACGGCGGGCAAAGCTGGGCGAGCGTCGAGCCGTCGTTGAAGCCGACGAGAGCGTGGACGATGCTTTGCGGGTGGATGACGGCGTGGCACTGGTCGGCGCGGAGGCCGAAGAGCTGCTGCGCCTCGATCAGCTCGAGGCCCTTGTTGGCGAGCGTGGCGGAGTCGACGGTGATCTTGGGGCCCATCGACCAGTTGGGATGCTTGGTGGCGTCGGCGGGTGTGACGTGCGCGAGGCGTTCGGCGGGCCAGTCGCGGAACGCACCGCCGCTGGCGGTGAGGGTGACGCGCGCGATGTCGGCCGCGTCGTGGCCCTGGAGGCACTGGAAAACGGCGTTGTGCTCGCTGTCGACCGGAAGGAGTTTAACGCCGCGTTTTTTGGC
>JBEVND010000261.1:0-5563 GCA_040508285.1 Rariglobus sp.
CTTAGTGCGCCTCGCCCGCAACGCCCTTGCTCGGGTTCGTCAGGCGGTCGATCCACGCAAGCGCCACTGCTGAGAACACGAACGTCACGTGAATCACGACCTGCCAAAGAATGGTTTGTTGAGGAATGCTGCCCGCGTTGATAAACGTCTTGAGTAGGTGGATGGACGAGATGCCGATAAGGGCCATCGCCAGCTTCACCTTTAGAACTCCTGCGTTCACGTGGGAAAGCCACTCCGGCTGGTCGGGGTGATCCTTGAGATTGAGTCGGGAGACGAAGGTCTCGTAGCCACCGACGATCACCATGATCAAGAGATTCGCGATCATCACCACGTCGATCAGACCGAGGACCGTGAGCATGACGATGGTCTCAGTATCCGTAACCGAAGTCGGCACGGATGCCGGTGCAGTGTGACCCAGCACGGCAAACGCGATCAGATGCCAGAGCTCGACTAGGAACCGGTAAACATACACGACCTGCGCAATGATCAGGCCCACGTAAAGCGGGGCCTGCAGCCAACGGCTCAGGAAGATGAGATTACCCAGAGGAGACTGGGAGGGACGAAGGGAGGGTTTCATGGAAAACGTAAACGCGCAGGACAAAGCCTCAGCGCAAAAACTGCACGATGCGTGGAATCATTTCCGTGTTCGCATCGGCAAGCACATAGTGACCGGCGTCGGGCAGATAATAGGTCTGCGCCTGCGGTAGCCGCTTGGTCCACTCCTCGTAGAAGTGATCGTTGAAACAGAAATCGCGACCACCCCACACGATGAGCGCCGGGTTCTGCTTGAAGTGCTTCAGCCCTGCAGCCGTGTCGGAAAGCGTGCGCCACGTCGGGTGCGAAGGAAGCATTGGGATGTCCTTCACGAAGGCGTCCACCGCGACGCGATTTTCCCACGAGTTATATGGCAGCAAAAATCCCTGCTTTTCGTCAGCCGAGAGACTGCGGCGATTCATCGACATCCACACCGCCGGTCCGGCAAAACCATTGAGGCCACGCACCAGTGCGGTCCCTGGAAACTTGGTTTTGCAAATCGCGATTCGCCGCGGGATGTGCGGAGACGGAAACGCACCGGTGTTGAGCACCACGAGACGCCCGATTTTTTGCGGGTAGCGAGCAGCATAACCAAAGCCGATTGCGCCGCCCCAATCATGCACGACGAGGTGGATTTTTTTCAGCCCGAGACTGGTCACGAGCGCATCCACGTCTCCAATACGTGCATCGAGCGTGTATTGATAGTCCTGAGGTTTTTCCGACAACCCCATACCGATATGGTCGGGCGCGATGCAACGCATCGTGGGCGCGAGCGCTTGCACGAGCTCACGATAATAGAACGACCACGTCGGGTTGCCGTGCAACATGAGCACCGCTTCCTCGCTGTCGGGAGCACCTTCGTCGAGGTAGCTCATGCGCGCGCCGCGAGGCGTAGCGAACGACTTCGGCGTAAAAGGATAGAGCAGCTTGAGCCAATCGGGGATCGTTACCATTCGAGAGCGAGCATCAGGCAATTGAGTCCGCTGCCGATGCCTAGCAGCGCGACCTTGGTTCCCTCACGCACCGCCCCGGCCTCGACGGCCTTGGCCAGCGTGGCGGGCAGCGCCACCGAGCCGGTGTTGCCGAGAGTTTCAAACGTGGAAAAATCCTTGGCGAGGTCCAGATCGAGTGCCTCGTAAAGTTTTCGCCGGTGAGTGCTGCCGACTTGGTGGCAGATAAAACGGTCCGCGGTCTGTGCGTCGTATCCAGTCTCCGCGGTGAACGCCGTCCACGTGTCCTGAGCGAGAGCGAGTCCGGCCGTCAACAAGGCCTCGCTGTCAGTCTGCATCGCGAGCGCGTCGGCACCATGCGTGTCGCCCTGGCAAAGTTCGCTGTGTTGCGTGGCGGCTCGTGCGATACCGCCGAGCAAGCGATGCGCACGCGCTCCGGCGGGCAAAAGCGACTCGTGGCAAACCACCGCTGCGACCGCACCCGAGCCGATCGTAAGATTGGCGAAGAACGGCTTGATTTCGTTTCGCGTCAGCGGGTTTTCGAGCAGCGTTTTCAACGTTTGCTGAACCAGCGGTCCGCCATTTTCGCCGGAAGCGACGAGCGCACATTTGATCTGACCGCTCTCGATCAGGCCTGCGGCAACCGTTAGCGAATTAAGGAAACCAAGGCACGCATTGGAGACGTCAAAAATCTGCGCGGTCGCCGGCAGCCCGATCTTGCGGTGTGCAAATGACGCGGTCGCCGGCTCCATCATGTCGCGGGAAACGGCCCCGTGAATGAACAATTCCACCTGCCCCGCATGCAGACCGGATTTCGCCAGCGCGGCTTTGCCGGCCGCAGCGCTTGCGTCAGAGGGACGCGTGCCCACCGGCCAAACGCGACGCTCGCGAATTCCGGTCATGAGTTCCAACCGGCCGACCGGAAGTTTCAGTCGCTCGTAAAGCGGCCCCAAGCGGTTCTCGATTTCCGTCGTGGTGAGGATCTCGTCCGGCAGTGCAACCGCCAGGGATTCGATGCAAGTGTGTGCGAAACGCATCAGGCTTTATTCTCCGTCCGCATGGCGAGGCGGATGATCTCCTTGTCGAAGAAGTTGCTGCCCAGCCCGGCGTCGACCGTGACCGTCGTGCCGTTGAGACCGCTACTGCGTTCGCTGAGTAAAAACACCGTCGTGTTGGCGACTTCCTGGGTGGAGAGATTGCGCTTACGAAACGTGAGTTTCTCGGCGTAGAGATAACTTTCCAAATATCCGGGGATGCCAGCCGACGCGCTGGTCTTGAGCGGGCCCGAACCGACCACATTGAAGCGGACTTCCGTATCGGCGCTGAACGATTTGGCGAGAAACCGGGACGCCGAATCAAGCGCCGCTTTGATCGGGCCCATGTAACCGTAATTATCGGGCGTGACCTGCAGCGAGGAGATGCCGATTGTCACCACCGAGGCGTTCTTTACGAGCAGGGGCTTCAGCGCGTTGGCGACCTCGATGAGAGAAAACGCCGAAATCGCCGTGGCTTGGAGAAAATCCTTCCGCTTCGTTTCGTGGAACGGCTTGAAGCCTTCGCTGTAGTTGGCGAACGCGATCGAGTGAACGACGCCGTGAATCTGCGTGTGGCCGGCGGCCTCGATTTCCGCGGCGAGCAGCGCCGGCGCGCCCTCGGCTTCGACGTCGCAAACGAAAACCGATTTACCGGCGAGCGTTGTCTCGAGGGTGGCTTTGCGAGCCGGCGAACGCACGCTGTAGAGCACGGTCGCGCCCTGCTCTTCCAGCGTCTTCGCGGTGAACCACGCGACGCTCTTTTTGTTGGCGACGCCGAGGACGAGAAACGTCTTGCCGGTCAGGTTAAGAAAATCGGCCATCGCGCGGATTATTGCTGTTGCTGGTTTGTTTGCGGCGCAGCTGCGGGCGTGGACACAGCGCCCTCAGGCGTTTTCCAAGCCACGGCAAAATCAACGGTCAACACGCGCGTGCCGTCGGCTTTTTTGATCGCGCCACTCATCATGGTGAAACCGCCCATGACTTCCTTTTTCTTCACCTCGATCACGATCTGGTCTCCCGGGTAAACAGGATTGCGGAAGCGCACGTCGGCGATCTTTGCGAGCAACGGGACGCCCTCGCCCGGCTTCGCGCCGGCGGCTTGGGCCTGACGCGCCATGAACAACGCGCCGGTCTGGAACACCGCTTCGCACAACAACACGCCCGGCGTGATCGGTGCGTTGGGATAATGCCCTTTATAGAAATCTTCCTCGGCGCGCCAGGTGCGGCGCGCGGTCAGACTGTCGGCAGTTTCGGAGACGATTTCGTCAACGAACAAAAACGGAGGCCGGTGCGGGATGAGATCGGTAACGGCTTGGGACATGGAACCGTAAAACACACCGCCCAGACTCCCTCGCTGCAAGATTTGAAATCGTTTCCCAAGTGATGGCCCCTCTGCGCGCCGCGTAGTCAAAAAACACCAAACGCCAATAGCTTGAATGGAAGCCTGTAACCTGTTGCGGTTTGCGCCCTTCCCCTAATGAAAATCCACCGCTTGGGCGTTATCGCCCTCCTTCTGCCCTGCACCGCAGTTTACGCTCAAAGCACCGGCTCCCCTGCCCCGTCCGTCGCCGTGGCGCCGACGGCATCGTTGACGCCCCTTCAAGACGCGTTCGCCGCCCTCCAGAAAACGATCACCGCTCGTATCGAAGAGGCCAACGCCGGCGAAACCGTCCCGAACCGCTTTGATTGGACGACCGTTGAGGCCGAACTCGAACAACTCAAAGCCGCCACGCTTTCCACCAATCAAAACGAAGCGAAGAACAGCGTGCGAAACCTGATTCGCCGCATCAAATCCGAGGAGCTGAAACAGCTGCTCGAAAACGTGAGCACCGCCGTCGATGCGCAGAAAACTGCCGAAGCAGAACTGAAACGGCAAAAAATCCTGGGACAGTTGACCGAGATCGCCACCGCGGCTTTTAAGGCGACCAAGGCTTCCGATATCGACCCGCTTTTCGACCGCCTGACCGCGCTCGAAGAAGAACTTGGTAACAACTACGATTCCCGCCTCGGCCGTGTTCGCAACCAGATCAACCAGAGCCAGAATTTCCTCCGCCAGTGGCAGGATCTCGTGGACAATGTCGCTTCTGGCGAAACTCAGCAGGCCCGTCAGGCACTTAATAACTTTCGCCACAACTCGACGGTTCCGGCTGGCATTTCCCGCTCGGAGTTGCGCGATCAAATTCGCATTATGCGCGGCAAGCTCGGCATTTCGGAAGGCGGCGAATCCCCTATCGCCAAGCTCTCGATCGACAACATCGCCGAGGTTCAGAAACAGCTGATCGACGCTTCCGAGGGTTGGAACAACGACCAGAACGAGCGCAACACGCTCATCAGCCAGCTCGACGTTTTCCTCATGGCCAGCCGCGCACTCGAAGCCGGCAATACAGACGAGGCCCTACAGGCGCTCCGGATGCGCAACGGTTACTTCTACGGAGGCATGCGCTCCAGTAGCACGTATGCAACGTTCCAGCGTCTCCGCAACGAATGGGTCATTCGCTCGCTCCCCGCGTTGACCGGCCTCAAGGATCTACAACCCGCCAAGCCCGGTGAAACGGCTAACGCCTACGTGCAACGCCTGTTGATCGCGGCCGATGCCTCTCTGGAATGGGACCGCGCCCAAGCGCTCGCCCACGTCGCCGAATCGCTCGATACGCCGGCTGTGAACATGCCTACGCAACCGTCGCAGATCAAAGGAAGCGCCGAACTGGCGATCGTGCTTTATCAACGCGCCTTGATCATGGAAAAAGCAGGCCAGCGTGACGCCGCGACCGAACTCTATCGCGACGCCCTCAAGCAAGCCCCGCTCCCCAAGCTCCAGGAAAAACTGATCGCACGCTTGCTGGAGTTGGCAGCTGTGAATAGCGGCAAGACCGCAGAGTAAGCCTGCAGCTTTGCCTGAAACCATCGTTGATGCTCCACTCCTCGAAGCTGCGCCGGCAACGATTTCGTTAAGAAAGGCTACTGCCGGCCCAACCAGATCGGGCCCTTGGTTGCGATGACGGGGCCGGTCTTCGTTGAGGTCGGCTGAGGCGTGTCGTAGGGCGC
>JBEVND010000275.1:0-6704 GCA_040508285.1 Rariglobus sp.
CGGAAGTATTGGGTAAAAGCGCGGTGCCGCTCATCGTCGTTGAGAGCGCGCGCGACCAAGTCATGGAAGTCTGGCATTCCATCCTCTCCCGCCGGGGTGGCTGGCGTAGCACCAACGAAAATCTCACCAAGGACGGCCGCACGATTCTGTGCGATTGGTATAACACGCCGCTGGTCGATGACGATGGACGCGTGATCGGCGTCGCCTCGCATTGTGAGGATATCACGCAGCGCGAGATCTTGGAAAAACACCTGCGGCAGACGCAGAAAATCGAGTCGCTGGGCCAGCTCGCCGCCGGTGTCGCGCATGAGTTTAATAATCTGCTCACGCCAATGCTGCTCCGGTTGGAAATGCTGCGAAGCGACCGGCCCGGAGATGATGATCTGCTGACGGCGCTCCGGTCCATCGGCGACGCGATCGATCAAGCGGCGCAGCTGAATCAACGCATTCTCGCGGTCGGGCGTCGCTCGTTGGAGAAGCGCGAACTGCTGCAGCTGAATCCGGTGATTGCCGACACGCTGGAGTTGCTCCGCCACACGGTGGACAAGCGCATCGTGCTCGATGTGCGACTCTCTCCCGATCTGCCGCCGCTGTTGCTGGATCGGGCACAGGTCGCACAGATCGTCGTCAACCTGACGCTTAACGCGCGCGATGCGGTATTGGAGCGGTATCGGGCTGAGCCGTTGGTCAGCTGGACACCGCGTATCGAGATTTCAACGACACCGGTGGTGGTGTCGAAACCTGCGGATGCCGGCGTCTCCTTCGCGCCCGCCTGTCCCTGCCAACGACTGACCGTTGCGGACAATGGCGTCGGAATGATCGATGAGGTTCGGGCGAAAATTTTCGAACCGTTCTACACGACCAAACCGCCGGGGCAGGGAACCGGACTCGGGCTGTCGGTGGTGTGGTCCGTCGTCAGCAATCTGGACGGCTGGATCGAAGTCGAAAGCCAGCCGGGCGACGGCACGACATTTCATGTTTATTTCCCGGTGACCGTTGAGCGGGTGGCGCCGGAGCCACCCGCCGTTGTTGTGCCTGAAAAAACTCCAGTGGTTTCGTCGGCGTCGGGGCTGCGTATTCTCCTCGTGGACGACAACGTTTTCGTGGCCGACACGATCAGCCGGATGCTGACGCGCGAAGGTCACCAAGTGACCTATGCGCAAAACGGCAAAGAGGCGTGGGCGCTATGTTCGACCGAGAGGCCGCCGTTCGATCTGGTGATGACGGATCAAAACATGCCCGTGATGACCGGCGTCGAGCTGCTGCGTCGCATCCGTCATGTGAAGTTGAATACGCGCGTCGTGGTGGTGAGCGGGCATCTCGCGCCGGAACTCACCAAAGAACTCCACGACCTTCGCGTGAACGGCGTGCTTGCGAAGCCGTTCACGCAAAGGGAACTGGTTAACGTGGTCCAGGCGGCGTTCAGTGTTTGACCTGCACGGCTGCGCCTTGGGGCTGGCCGATCTGCTGGAGCAACGTGCCAAACCATGGCGCGGTGGTGTCGAAAGGTTTTCCGCCCTTGATGCGCGGAAACTCGATCGCACGGAGGACATTGTTGCGGTCTTCGTCGTGGCCGATGACACCGCTTTCACGACGCAGGGCGCACTCCACGGCGAGATCGGTGCAGCTCTTGATGAGGCGCAGGTCGTCAGCGTTGGCGGCGGCCGCGCGGGCGTAGTAACCTGATTTTTGAACGAGGACTTTTTCGGCGCCGAGTTGCTTGGCGAACTGTTCGCCGAACCATTTGCCGGGATTAACGGCGTCGAGTTTCACGTGACCGAAGGCGTCGCGCGGGACCTCCTGACCTTTGGCCTGCATCTCGGCGATGATGGACTCCACGCCGGCCCCTTCGCTGATGAAAATGTTAACGTTGTCGTGCTTGTCCATGATCGCCTTCAAGCGCGTGGCTTCGGCCTGAAGATCGATGGCCAGTTCGGGCAGGTAGACCGCGTGGACCTCGAGGTTTTCGCGGGCGAGACCGAGGCCGGGAACAAACTCCTCGCGGTCGAGTTGCTTGCGATATTCGACGGCGGTGGCGGCGGTCAGCCAACCGCAGGAACGACCCATGACTTCATGGATGATGAGCATGCGCGGGTTGGCATTATGCTCGGAAACGACGTTGCGGAAATAGCGCGCGCCGTGCTCGGCGGCAGTCCACGCACCGAGCGATTGGCGGATGGGGAACACGTCGTTGTCGATTGTCTTGGGCAGGCCGATAACGGTGAGGCCGTAGTTGTTTTTCGCCAGAAACGCAGCGAGGTCGGCGGCCGCGGTGTTGGTGTCGTCGCCACCGATGGTGTGGAGAATGTCGACGCCGTCTTTGATGAGTTGGTCGGCTGCGACCTTTTGCGGGTCCTGACCTTCCTTAACGAGACCGCGTTTGATGCAGTCCTTCACGTTGGTGAGCTTTACGCGGCTGTTGCCGATGGGGCTGCCGCCGTGTTTGTGCAGCAGCGGAGCAGCGGCGCGTTCCTTGTCGCCGACCTTGTAGCTGTCGCCGAGCAGGAGGCCTTTGTAGCCGCCGTGATACGCGATGATCTCGATGTCGGGCGCGATTTCCGTGTAGCGCTCGATGAGTCCGCCGACGGCGGAGCTGAGGCACGGGGCGAGACCGCCGGCAGTGAGAAGAGCGACTTTTTTAGGACGGGCAGGAGTTGTCATAGTTGATCGGGAAAGAGAGCAGCGTTGAACTTTCGGAAGTGTTGTCGAGCAGGACAAAATCCCTGACGAATTACAGGGAAAAGTATTATGCCCTGTATGGGGCTTCCTACTACGGAACTGGACGAGCTTTTAGTGCACTATGCACACCGTATGAAAACGCTTCTTCCAGCGGCATTAACAACATCACTTCTCCTGACGGCAGCGATCGCACGCGCAGACGTCGATACCAAGCCAGCGGAGGTCATTCCGGTCGAGCGGGCCCGCAGTGCGCCTGTTTTCACCCTCTATTTTGAAAACGATTACTTCGGCGGCGAAGATCGTCACTACACCAACGGCACCAAATTGTCCTGGGTTTCCGGCGATTTGAGCGAGTGGGGCCAAGAGGGCTGGCGCAAAGGCTTTTTGGAGTCTTTGCCTTTCGTAAACAAACCGGATCGCCAGAAGAACTTCGGTTTCGCGATCGGTCAGAATATTTACACGCCCAAGGACACGGAACTCGCCATCCCTGATCCGGATGATCGTCCTTATGCCGGTTGGTCCTACGCCGAGCTGAGTTTTGTCAGCAAAAACCAACATGTGATGGACACCATTTCCATCCAACTCGGTATCGTGGGCCCGAGCTCGCTGGCTGAGGACACCCAGCGCATGATCCATAAATTGATCAATGACGACTCGCCGGCCGGTTGGGACGCTCAACTGCGCGACGAGCCGGGCATCAACCTGATCTACGAACGCAAGTGGCGCATGGCTGGTCGTCTTTTTAGCGACACGCTGGGCATTGATTTTATCCCGCACATCGGCGCGAGTCTCGGCAACATCCAGACCTACGGTAATGCCGGTGGTGTGGTGCGTGCGGGCTTCAATCTTCCCAGCGATTTCGGTGTGGATCTGATCCGTGGCGGCGGTGCAGTCAGCGCGCCCGCCAACGATAACGATCCTCGTGTTTCCACTCGCAAGAACTGGAGCTTCTTCGTGTTCGGCGGCGCGGATGGCCGTGCGGTCGCCCGCGATATCTTCCTCGACGGTAACACGTGGAAGGACAGCCCGAGCGTCGACAAGAAGCACTTCGTGGCCGACCTCTACTACGGTCTGGGCGTCATCCTCGGCACGTGGCAGCTCACCTACACCGAGGCGCTGCGCACGGTCGAATTCGACGGTCAGGACGGCAAGAGCTACTTCGGCTCGGTCACGCTTTCCAAGGCGTTTTGAGGAGCGAGTAACACGCTCAACACGTCGGCGGCGCGATACGTGGTCGCGTCGGCCGACAGGTAGCGTGAAAGACAGGCCACGTCGTTACCGGCAGTGATGAGGGCGGGCTCCTGGTAGCCGCCCTGAATCTGCCCGAGGCCAATGGTGGCAAGCAGTCCGTTGCAAAGGCATTTGCGGCCCATTGACGCCGCGGCGTCACCGCCCTTTCGCATGTAGTTGCCCAGCGGCTCGGCGCCGCAACGGTAGCCGGTCGTGCCATCGGGTTTGGTGAACGCTTCTCGCAAGTATCCAAGATCGCATACACGCGGACGGCGCGCGTAACGCGTGTCGTTGGAGAGCGTGGTGTCGTGTTGCACGACTTTGAAGGGAAACCCCGTGGGTGAGGCGAACGGATCAGTGTGAACCTTGGCCAGACCTTTTCGCGAAAGTGCGAGGACGTGCGTTTTAAGGTCGGGCAGGACTCCCGATTCTTCACAAAAGGCGAATGCGGTTCCGACTTGCACGCCGGTGGCGCCTTGGGCGAGCGCGGACGCAAGTTTTTCCGGGGTGGCGTGAGCGCCCGCCAGCCAGAAGGGCAGGCCGAGCGCGCGAATCTTTTCCAAGTCAGGCACGTCACGAAGACCGTAAACCGGTTCGCCTTGCGCAGTGAGTTGCAGGGGGCCGCGTGGGGGCGCGTTGTGGCCTCCAGCGAGTTCGCCTTCGACAACGAAGCCGTCGACTTGGCCCGTGGATTTGCGCGCCAGCGTCGTGGCCAGCGTAGCCGAGCTGATGATTGCGAGGAATCGTGGACGCTTTAATACCGGTGCGATCCCGCTGCAAAACGAGGCGGGATCAAACCGCAGGATCGATTCCACCGACGTGCCCGCATCGTCGGTCACGTCGATTTTGAGTTCGGCGGCGTTCCCGAGGGCCAGCTGGTCGAGCACGCCGGGAATCGTGCGCGGGATGCCGGCGCCCATCAGCACGTAGTCCACCCCGGCGAGCATCGCTCCGAAGAGCGAGGGCAGGGTGGGGAGCTGGATTTTCTCAAGCAGGTTGATGCCGACCACGCCGGCGTGACCTTCCTTGGCGAGGAACACTTCAACGAAGTTAGCAACAACCGTCAGCTCGATGAACGCCGTGGTGGGAACCAGCGTGGGCATTTCGACGGATTTGAACGGGCGGTCAGCGGGCTTGCCTCCCGGCACATGCCACGCGGTGAGCACCCGTTCGGCCATCGCGGGAAACGGAAATTGCGTGAGGGCGCGTCGCAGGGCGCCGTCGGGGTCGCCCTGCTGGAGCCGGCGCGCGAGCACGACGGTGAGCAACGTGCTCGAGACAACGCCGAGTTGCCCTGCGTGCGATACTGCGCGGGCGAGCTTCCAGTTGGAAACGCCCACTCCCATTCCTCCCTGAATAATGATCGGCAGCGACATGGTCGCGGACTCAACGGACTCCTGCCTGCACGTGAAAGCGGCATCTGCCCCTCGGGCGCAGTGTGACGCGTTCTGATTATCGGCCAATCGAAACGCTTATGCCTCGGGTGCAGGCAAACTGTCTTTGTCGGCCGCGCGTTTTAATTTGAAGAAGGCCTGGATCAACGTGCGGCATTCTTCTTCCAGCACTCCGCCGGCCGTGATCTCGAAATGGTGATTCACGCGAGGCAACGCATTTAGGTCGGTTGCGCCGCCGAGACAGCCCATCTTGGGGTCGGGCACGGCGTAGCAAACGCGTTTAACCCGCGACATGAGTGTCGCGCCCGAGCACATGGGGCAGGGTTCTTTGGTGACGTAGAGCGTGCAGTTTTCCAGGCGCCAGTTGCCGAGTTTTCCGGCGGCTTGGGTGATGGCCAGGATCTCGGCGTGCGCGGTCGGGTCCTGAGAACTCTCGACCGTATTGTGGGCAAACGCGATGACTTCGCCGGCATGTTCGATCACGCAGCCAATCGGCACTTCGTCACGTCGCCACGCATCGATTGCCTGGTTGTAGGCGAGGCTCATGAAGAACGTGTCGTCGCGCACGAGTTGCGACGGGAAGCGTTTTTCGAACGGACAATCGTGGGGGGCGGACGGCATGTGGTTGGGCGCGGATGGAGGTGCGCTGCGACCGGCGCCCCGAGGAAAACCTTGACTTACGAGGGGGGCAGGTGGCTTACAAGTAGCTTTTATACACCGACTCGAACGCATGATCATCCTCGTCCCTGGCCCCGTTGCCGCTGTTAACCATGTCTGAATCCTCTGACGGCAAGTCCATTGAAGTTGAAGGCAAAGTCGTGACCGTCCTTCCCGGCACGATGTTCAAGGTCCAGTTGTCCAACGGCCACATCGTGCTCGCGCACATCTCCGGCAAGCTCCGCAAAAACTTCATCAAGATCGCCGCAGGCGACGGCGTGAAGATGGAGATGAGCCCCTACGATCTCGAGAAGGCGCGTATCACCTACCGCATGAAGGACGTGAACGCCCCCGCGTTCCAAGCCCGCCGCCGTCGCTACTAAGCGACCGCGCATCACTCGTCGGCCCTTGCGGCCACGTTTTATTTCCATCGACGCCGTCCACTCGACGGCGTCTTTTTTGCGTCCGGTGGCCGACTCCTCTTCACATCCCGATGCACCCGACGCGACGGGCGGTGGCTTGCCCGACGATCTGGACGATCCGATCCGCGATTTCGGCAACTCACTCACGCTCGAACGCGGGCGCTCCGATCGCACCCTCGAGGCTTACGAGAGCGATCTTCGCCAGTGTGCGCACCACCTTTGGAGGGCAGGCGTGCGTAATTGGAAAACCGCTACCGGCGACCAGGTGATGGCGTGGCTGTATTCGCTCAAAATCGAACCTGCCCCCAACGCGCCCGAGGGC
>JBEVND010000442.1:0-6997 GCA_040508285.1 Rariglobus sp.
AGTTGGTGATTCGTCCAGATATCCTCGCAGATGGTGATGCCGATTTTTTTGCCGTTGAGTGTGATGATGGCGGGCGGCGCCGATGACGGCTCGAAATAACGGTCTTCGTCGAAGACATCGTAGGTCGGCAGGAGGCATTTATGCGCGTGGCTGACGACACGGCCATTTTGGCAGAAGGCGGCGGAGTTGAAAAAGCGGCGGCCGGATGTGGACGGGTTGGTGACCACCGTGCCGATCAGCGCGGGGACCGAGCCGATTTGCGAAGCGATGTCGGCGATGACGGCTTCGATGTCGGGAACGAAGCTGCGTTTGAACAACAGGTCGCGCGGTGGGTAGCCGCACACCACGAGTTCTGGATACACGACGAGTTCCGCGCCTTGGGCGACGAGCGATTGATACGCATCAAGGATGAGCCGGCGGTTACCGGAAAGATCTCCGACGATGGGATTAAGCTGGGCGAGTCCGATGCGCATGAACGATTGAAGGAAAAGTGCGATAGTGAGGGCTGCCGCGACGCTGACAACTCACAAGGCGTGCTTGCGGCGGGGTTCGCTGGCGAACAGACAAGGCAACATGTCCCAGGCTCCGCTCATTCTTGCTTCCGCTTCACCGCGACGCCGTGAACTGCTCGCCGGGCTTGGCGTGGAGTTCGAAGTCGTGACTGCGCAGGTGACCGAACACGAAGAAGCGACCACCGACCCGCTCGTGATGGTGGCGCATAATGCCGCGTTGAAAGCCGATTGGGTGGCCGCGCGCCATCCGCAAGCGTGGGTGTTGGGCGCGGACACGACGGTGTTCATCGATGGCCATGCGCTCAATAAACCGACCGACGCGGCCGAGGCGCGGGCGATGTTGCGCCGGTTGAGCGGGCGGGTGCACACGGTGTTCACCGGCATCGCGTTGCGAAACGAGGCGGCCAACGTGCGCATCGATCAAGGCGTGGCCAGCGAAGTCACCATGCGGGTGCTCGATGATGCGTTGATCGAGGATTATCTTTCGAAGGTTCATACCCTCGATAAAGCAGGTGGTTACGGCATTCAGGACCACGGCGAACTCATCGTGGAGCGCTACACTGGATCGCTGACGAATATCATCGGACTTCCGGTCGAGGAAACGAAACAACTTTTGACTCGTTGCGGTCTGCTCAAATCCTGAGCTGTCACCGCTTTCATGATTAAACCGCCGCCCACGTCCGCCAAGCCGCCTGTATCGCGGCGCCCTGCGCGGACGTTTTTCTCGGCGAAATCGGACGTGCGCGCCGTGCAAATCGGCGTCGTTGCGACGATCGCGGTGCATGTGTTGCTCATTGTGTTGGCGCCCAAGCTGGAGCAGTGGATCGACGCCCGCGATCCGGCGAGCAGTTCGGCGGGTGAATGGGCGTCGCGAGAGTTTCAGATCGAACTCGCGCCGGAACCTGCACCGGCACCGATGGAGTTGCCGAAGTTCGTGGAGATTAATCCCAATGCTCCCGACAACGCGCCCGACAAGACCAACAACATCGCCTCGCAAAACCAGCAGGTTGCCCAGGAAACGCCCACGCCCGCCGGCAAATCGGATTCGCCGGCGAGCCAGAGCGACCAGCAAACCAACTCGACCGCGATCGTGAGCGGTCAACTCATGGAGCCACAGCCTGCCGTTCGCCGCCCGCCGGCCTCCAACGAGCTGGAGACGCCCGAGCAAAAAGCCGCGCGTAAGGCCGAAACACCTTTGTCGGGCACCGAAAAATTCGAGGGCACCAGCCCCGACGGCATCGGCACCAATGTCGGCAAACCTGCGCCCGATGCGACCGCCGTGCCGCAACGCATCGAAGGCTCGCCTGATTCGAAGAACACCACGGGCGCGAGCACGGGGCTCTATTACAAGGTCGATGCGAAGCGTCCGCAGGCCCGCCCGACCTTGGCTCCCGATGTGGTGCGCGCGCGTCCGTCGCCACTGGCGAAACGCGACTTCGGCACCGAAAACATCGGAGCGGTCGCCTACGACGCCAAGTGGAGTGCTTACGGTGAATACCTGCAAAAGTTCATCGAGACCGTGGACGTGCAGTGGCAGCGGATCATCGAAGCGAGCCGCGTTTACCCGACGCCGGGGACGAAGGTCGTCGTGGTGTTTCGCATGAACTCGAAAGGCGACATCTCCGAGATCGTCCGGGTCGAGAGCGGCGGCGGACTGGCCGCCAAAGACAATTGCGTGAGTGCGATCGTCGCGCGTGCGCCCTACGGCGAATGGCCGGCCGACATGATCAGCGTGCTCGGCGAATCGCAGGAAATCACTTTCACTTTTCATTATAATTAAAACCCATTCATGAGTGCCATTCCTTCAAAATTCTGGGAGCAGCTCCCCCTCGGCACCGGTGTGACGTTGCTAGCGCATGACACCAACGGACTCGCCGCCCTCAGCAAGCCCGAGGGCGTGCTGTCGCATCCCAACATGGAGAGCGAAGTTCCGCGCGCACTCCTCACGGTGCCCTACACGATCAAGGGCGAGTGCTTCAACTGGACACCGGCTGACATCCCTGGCGCCGCCCCGCGCCGTCTCTATTTGTTGAACCGCCTCGATTCCGCCACCTCCGGCGTGATCCTCGTGACCGCCAACGAAGCGCTCGCGACCTACATGCGGGACCTGTTTCTCCATAAACATATCCACAAGCATTATCAGGCGATCGTGTTTGGGAAACCGTCCGAAGCCTCGCAACTCTGGCGTGATCGCCTCGCCGTTCAGAAACGCGGCGCCAAGATCCGCGTGGGCACCGGCGGCAAGGATTCCGCGCCGGGCAAGGCGTCGGAGTCGCGCATGACCGTGCTGCGTCAGCGGCGCGACGCGGTGCCGCCGCTCGCGTTGTTGCAACTGGAGCCGCTCACCGGCCGGAGCCACCAGCTGCGGGTGCAGTGCTCGGCGCGTAAACTACCGATCGTCGGCGATCTCACCTACGGCGATTTCGCCGCCAACAAGGCCTTCGCCAAGGCCACCGGCCACAAGCGTCTCTTTCTGCACTCCTCCCAGACGAGTTTCGATTACGAGTGGCAGGGGAAGAAATTCCACTTCACCGCGACCGCGCCGTTGCCGGAGGAGTTCCAGCAGTTGCTTTGACCGCATCCGGCCAACGCCCGAAAGCGAACCACCCATTGGCATGCGTCGGGCTTAATTCTTCCTCTCGAAATCGTATGAAGCTTTTCCCGTCGGTTTTGTTTTCGGCGGCGTTGTTGGTGACGCCGTCGGTCGGTTTTTCGCTGAGCACCATTCAGCTGAAAAGCGGTGCCAGCCTCGAAGCCGAAGTGATCGCCGAAAAAGCCGACCGCATCGTCGTCGATCTCGGCTTCACCGTGATCACGGTGCCGCGTGACGAAATCGAAAGCCTGAAAAAGAAAGAGGCGTCGGGTATCGAGACCCCCACGGACAACGCCGACCTCTACCGCGTCGCAGCCAACCTGCCGGTGTTGTCGGTGAAGGAAAACGTCGATCGCGTCGGCGAAGCGGTGGTGCTCATCCGCACGCCGGTGGGGCTGGGCTCGGGATTTTTTATCCACTCCTCGGGCTACATCGTGACCAACGCGCATGTCATTTCCGGTGAATACAACATCACGGTCACCCAGTTTCGACGCGGTGCGACCGAATTGGAAAAGGTGCAGTTCAACAAAGTGCGCATCGTGGCGATGGATTCGCGCCTCGACCTCGCGTTATTGAAAATCGAGGATGCCGGTCCGGTGTTGTTTCCCACGGTGCCGGTGGGCGACGGCTCGTCGTTGAACGATGGACAGTCGGTCTTCGCGATTGGCAGTCCGCTGGGTCTCGACCGCACGGTGTCTCAGGGAATCGTGAGCGCGCGGGCGCGTCCGCTCGATGGCCAGCTCTACATCCAGACGACGACGCAGATCAATCCCGGCAACTCGGGCGGACCGCTCTTCAATCTCCGCGGAGAAGTCGTCGGCGTGAACAACATGAAGGCGATGGAAGTCGGCATCGAGGGACTTAACTTCGCGATTCCAACGGCCGTGCTGAAAAACTTCCTGCACAACCGCGACGCCTTCGCCTTCGACCCGCGCAACCCCAATGCGGGTTATCGCTACCTGGAGCCGCCGCGCGCGGTGAAGGCATCGCCTGACCTCCCCGCAAAATAATTTCTTAACTCAATCCTCGTTTCTCCATGCTTCGCACGTTCCTCGTTTCAGCCGTTGTTTTCACCGCGACCCTTTTGCCGGCGACTGCCGCCGTTCCCTTGGTTAATCTGGTCAACGATCAGGCGTTGTTCGTTGTTTCGATCAGCGACACGCCTGCTCTGTTACGCGGCCTCGAAACGAGCCCGTTGTCGACCACGTGGAATGATCCGCAGGTCGTGAAGTTCCTCGCGCCGATGCGCGAAAAAATGCACATCGACGGCTGGGACGACGAAGCCAAGGCCGCCACCGGTCTTAACGTGCGCGAGCTGCTTGCGCTCGCGGAAGGTCAGGCGTTGTTCGCGCTGCCGACGATCGATTTCGCCAAAATGGATGGGGCCACTCCGCCGTCGATGCTCGTGGCGCTCGAGGTCGGCAAACAGAGCGACAAACTCGAAAAAATCCTCGCCGACGCTGCCGCCAAAAAGTCGATCAAGGAAAAGACCGAAACATTTTCCGGCGTGACGGTGAACATCCGCCAGCTCCCCGCCACGACCGACAAGGATGAAACGGATGCAGACGACGACACCGCCAAACCCGCCGTGCCGCGCGTGGTGGTTTGGGCCGTCGTCGATGGCGTATGGTTGCTCAGCACGGATAAGGAGCGCGTTTTCTCCGCCATCGATGCCATCAAGCAAGGCGGCGTGGATTCCGCCCTTGGCAAGAGTGAGCGTTATGTGCGCACCCGTGATCGCGTGGGCCCTGCTCAAGCACTCATCTACATCAACGTCCCCGCGATCTTCCCGTTGGTGCGCGATGCGGTGGCCGCATCGAAAGCCAAAACCGGTCAAGCGCCCAATCCCATGGGCATCGATTCGGAGACGATGTTCAACGCGCTCGGGCTCGATGCGCTGGGAGAAACCTACATCGCACTGTTTGTTGACGAGAAGGAAACCCGCGTGGACCTCGGTATGATTTACACCGAGGAGCGCGGTCTCCTTAAACTGGTGGCGTATGAGTCCGGACCGGTGTCGCGGCCGGATTGGGTTCCCGCCAAGTGGCCAAGCGTGTCGAGCATGCGCTTCAGTCTTCCCAAGGCCTACACGGGCCTTGAACAACTCCTCGAAGAAATCAGCCCGATGATCGCCGGCATGGCGCAGGGACAAATCCGCAGCTTCAACAAGAAACTCGGGTTTGATTTCAAACGTGACTTCATCGACAGCGTTGGCGTCGACTTTGTGTCGGCCTACGCGATTCCGCCTGGCGTGGCGGCGGGTGCAGTGCCCGCCTGGCAGGAAATGGATCAACTGCTCGCCGTGTCGCTCGTCAATGAACCCGCCTTCACCAAGGCCACGGAAGCGTTGAAAAAACTCGGCGGTCCTGCGGCCGAGAAATTATTCGTGAAACGCGATTATTTGGGGAACGCGCTCTTTACGTTCACTCCTCCTCCTTCGGCGCCAGGCCTGCCGGCCGCACGCGGCTTCTCGTATGCGATCGCCAACCGCACGTTGCTCTTGGGCGTTGGCTCTCCCGCCACGGTCGAAAACGCGTTGCAAGGCATGACCTCGGGCCAGGGGCTTTTCTGGAAACGCGATGACGTGAAGGCCGTTCTCGCGGATATTCCGTCGGATGCCGTCGCGATCCAAGTGCAGGATTTCCGCGTGATCGCGGCGTCGCTGATCGAAACCGTGGTGCAGTTGGAAACAGCCAACAGCGTAAACTCCGACGAGGCTGAGAAAAACAGTATCGTTGATATCGACGCCCGCCCCGATGCGGAGGTGATCGCCGCCCACTGGGGTGTTGCTGGGAGCTACGTTACACGCAAGCCAGACGGGCTGTTCTCATCGTTCCGCTTCGCGCATCCGCAAAAATGAGTGCGTTCTCCGCTTCGCTCCACGGTCGACGGGCTCTGCTTCGCGGTCTCGTCTTTCTCCTCGGCGCCGCAGGACTACAGGCCGCCGCGCCGGCGGTCTCGCTCTCTGGGCCTGAGGTGCAAAAACTCGATTGGAACACCCGCGTGCTCCAAGCCGTGGACATAAACGGAGACGGTTTGCTCGACGTGCTCGTCGCCAACAATGACCGGGCGACGATCGACATCCTCTACCAACTCAAGCCAGGCGAAGCACGCGAGGTCGCGGCCAAAACAGCTCGCGCCAATCGTTGGGAGCCCGTGGTCGAGGATGCGCGTTTCCGCCGCGACCGCGTGACCACGGGGATCAGCATGTATGATCTGGTCGCTGGCGACCTCAACGGCGACGGTCGCGCCGACTTGGTTTACACCGGAGACCCGGACGCATTGACGGTGCGTTATCAGCAGGAAGATGGCACGTGGCAGGACACGCGCCTGACCGAGGCACCTGCGCCGATTCAGTTGCCCGGCAGCTTGCGGTTGGCGGACCTCAACGGCGACAAGCGCACCGATGTGGTGATGCTGGGCCAGAAGGAACTCGCGATTTTTTATCAGACCGAGGCCAACGAGCTTTCGGCCCCGCAACGATTCCCGCTCGCGGAAGAAAACTGCTATGGCCTCGAGTTGTTCGACGTCGATGGGGACGGTCGCCCCGACATCGTCTATCTGGCCACGTCGAAGCGCGATGCGTTGCGCGTGCGTATCCAAAATACGCACGGCCAATTCGGTCCCGAGCAGGCGTATGCGATCAAGGAATCACGCAGCACGTTGCAGGTGCTCGCCCCGGCGAACGCGGCGAAGAAGCAGTCGGCGCGACTGGTTTTCGCGCAACAACGCACGGGGCAGCTGGAGTTCGTTAACTTGGAGCCGGCGAAAAAAGAGAGAGCGGGACGTGGACCTGCGCTGCGCCCGAGGGTGTTTACGCCTCGCACATCGAGCCGCACTCCGGCCGCGTATGCGTTTGGCGACTACAATGGCGACGGACGTGAAGACATCG
>JBEVND010000356.1:0-5218 GCA_040508285.1 Rariglobus sp.
ATCGCGCAAGACATCGCCGACGTCGGCGCGCCGGGCTGCACGTTTCTCAACTACACCAATCCGATGGCGATGTCGAGCGCGCTGCTGCGCTTGGAGTTGTCGAAGCGGTAGTGGGGCGAGGCGTGTTCCTCGCTCTCGGCATTCAGGACGGTGGCAAAAACGTCTTCAGGCATTGCGGGCAAAAGATCACAAAATGCACATCGGTTATCAAACTTTTCATGTGCGCGCGCCGGCTGGTTTTCAGCGGAATGGAGCCCGAATCCTCACTGGCTGTAAGTTAACTCCATTCCTTCCCATGGCTAAAATTACCCTGATCGGCGCCGGCTCGGTCGTCTTCGCGAAGAACCTGATCTCCGACATCCTGCAATTTCCCGAGCTGAGCAGCTCGACCATCACGCTGATGGACATCGATCCGGCGCGCCTTGAAACGGCCCGCGTGATGGCCGAGCGCGTCGTGCGCAAACTCGGCGTGAAGGCCAGGATCGAAGCAACGCTCGACCGTCGCAAGGCGATCACGGGTGCGAACTACGTGATCTGCACGATCCAGGTGGGCGGTTACAAGCCGGGCACGATCATCGATTTTGAAATTCCGCGCCGCTACGGGCTGCTCCAGACGATCGGCGACACGCTCGGCGTGGGCGGCGTGTTTCGCGGACTGCGCACAATTCCGAAGACCTTGGAAATCGCGCAAGACATCGCCGACGTCGGCGCGCCGGGCTGCACGTTTCTCAACTACACCAATCCGATGGCGATGTTGTGCATGGCGGCCGACCGCGCCGTGGGCGTGCCAATGGTGGGACTTTGCCATAGCGTGCAGGGCACGAGCCAGCAGCTCGCGAACTACGCGGGGCTCGACTACCGGCACATCACTTATCGCGTAGCGGGAATCAACCACATGGCGTTCTTCCTCGATTACAAATACCGCGGACAGGATGCGTATCCGCTGCTCTTTAACCTGCTCAAGGATTCGGCGTTCACGCAGGACAAAGTGCGCTTCGAGATGATGCGCCGTCTCGGTTATTTCGTGACCGAGTCCTCCGAGCACCAGAGCGAATATAACCCGCACTTCATCCATCACGGGAAGGACGTGATCTCGAAGTTCGACATCCCGATCGACGAATACCTGCGCCGCTGCGAGTCGATCATCTCGACGTGGAAAAAGGCCGAGGCCGAGCTCATCGGCGAGGACGGCGACATCACGGTGAATCCGCAGACACACGAATACGGCAGCTTCATCATTCACTCGATGGAGACGAACACGCCGCGCGTGATTTACGGCAACGTGCCCAACACCGGTCTCATCACGAATCTCCCCGACCGCTGTTGCGTGGAGCTGCCGGTGCTGGTCGATGCGCAGGGCTTGCAGCCGACGCACATCGGTGACCTGCCGCCTCAACTCGCGGCGATCTGCCGCACCAATATCAACGTGCAAGAGCTCACCGTCGAGGCGGCGCTGACCGGTAAACGTGAGCACATTTACCATGCGGTGATGACGGATCCGCACACGGCCGCCGCGCTCCCGCTGGATAAAATCTGGGCGATGTGCGACGACCTCATCGAAGCGCATCAAAAGGCCGGACTCCTCGGCGACTACGCGGCGACGATTCCGTCCACGGGCCGCGCGATGGCTGGCACGGGCGATAAAGTGATCGTATCACTGGAACCGGTGAAACCGATTGCGGAGATCTCGGGGGCGCCGGTCGAGTTCACGCTCACCGCCACGAATCACGGCGACAAGGCGTTTGCCGGCAAGTTTACCCTCAACGCCGAACCGGTGGCGGTATCGGTCAAGGGCGGCGCTTTAACCGTGAAAATCGGCGCGGGCGCGACCGTGACCAAACGAGTGGTGCTGCAACCGGCCGGGTCCGCGAAGAGCCTCTCGGTGCACGTCGCGTCGGGTGACGCGCGTGTATTGAGCCGCGACTACACGTTTAATCCGCCGCGCGTCGTGAAGCTCTCGGCGGGCGAGGCCACGCCGGTGGAGTTGCGTTTCATGGACAACAAGCTGCTCACCGCCGCGCTCACGGTGAAAGGCCATACGCTGGAGTTGACCGGACGCGTGCTGGATACGTCGGTGAAGATCGACGAGCGCGCTCCTTGGACGGCGTCCGCGATCGAGTTCTTCGTTCGCCACGCCAGCGGCACGAGCGGTTCGCGCCAGTTCTTCCTGCTCCCGCGGACGAAGGGCGCGACGGTGATCGACCGCGACCGCAAGCCGGTGAAGCACTCGACGTTCAAGGTGAAGATCGACAAGGGCGGCTATGATTTCACGTTGAGCTTCGATCTCAAGGCGAGCGGAGGGCTGACCCAGGCGGGCGAGCCGTTCTACCTCGATTTCATCGTGGCGGCGGGCGCGCTCGGCGATGCGCACGGCTCCTGTCGCGTGGGCTGGAACGGGAAGACCAACAGCTCGTCGAACCCGGGCCACTACGCGCTGGTGGTGCAGGCTTAAGCTGCTTCCTCTTTCGGTCATGAAAAGCGCGCGATCTTTTAGGTCGCGCGCTTTTTTTGTTTAACCCGAATCCCGGCGGGCGGATCGCTTATTTCGCGGCGACCGGCGTGGAGCGACTCCACTGGTAAAGCCATGTTTCGCTCAGCGGCAGGCCGTCGGCGTGGAGATGAAGGCGCAGGTTGACCGGCTCCTTCACGTTCTCGACGCCTTTCAAATCGAACATCGCGCGGTATCCGTTAATCGAATGCAGCGGGCGGGCCGAGGTGACCTCGACTTCACCGTGCGACGTGCTGATGCGCGCCTCGACGTTGGCGTTGCGCGACAGCATGGGCAGCGAGCCGCCGGCAAAATCGATGGCAAAGCGCCACGACTCGTAGGTGCGTTTGCGACCGATGACGCCGCCGATGCCCGTGCGCGTTTGCACGACGGTGGCGAGCGGGCTGACGTAGGGCGTGCGCGTGCCCCAATGCAGGCGGTAACTGTAGAGCAGCTCCTCGCCGGCTTGCGGGCGTTGGGCGGGATTCCAGAAGGCGACGATGTTGTCGAACGTCTCGTCCTCGGTGGGGATTTCCACGAGCTGCACGGACCCCGCGCCCCAGTTGCCGCGCGGCTCGACCCAGAGGCTGGGACGGCGATCGTAAAACACGCCGTCGTCCTGGTAGTGGTCGAAGTTGCGATCGCGTTGGAGGAGGCCGAAACCGTGCGGGTTGTGGTCGAGGTAGGAGTTGAAACGCAGCTGCGCGGGGTTGACCAGCGGGCGCCAGATCCACTCGCCGGAACCGGTCCAGAGCGACAAGCCGTCGGAGTCGTGAATCTGCGGACGCCAGTCGTTGGCCATGCGACGATCGTTGGAGCCGCATTGATACATGCTGGTCAGCGGGGCGATGCCGAGACGTTCGATCTCCTTGCGCGGATAAAGCGCGGCATCGATGTCCATGAGAAGGTTGCCGCCGGGGGAAATCTCGAAGCGGTAGGCACCCGTGATGCTTGGCGAATCGAGCAGTGCGTAGACGACCACGTTGGCGGAATCGCCGGCGGGCCGCTCGAGCCAGAACGACGTGAAACGGGGGAATTCCTCCGCGCGCTCCATGCCGCAATCGACGGCGAGACCGCGGGCGGATAGGCCGTATTGCATCTCGGCGCCGACGGCGCGGAAGTAACTCGCGCCGAGGAACGCGGCGACGTCGCGCTGGAGGTCGGTGTGGAAGTTGAGACGGAAACCGGCGAAGCCGAGATCAGCGGGCAATTCGGAGCCGTTGAGTCCGCTCTTGCCGTAGTTGAACATGCCCGGATCGTAAGCGAGCTCCCGGGCCACGCCGGCGTGCAGGTCATACATGCGCACGCCGTGAAGCGTGAACAGGCCGAGGTGGAAAAACTTGGCGCGGAACTTGGCGTCGGTGTTGGCCCAGACGGCGTGATCTTCGCGGAAACCGATGGACTGGTATTGGTCCCAGTCGAGCGCCTTGAGGGCGGCAGGCGTGCGGTCGACGGGAGCGATGTAAGCGGCGGCAGAAAGGGCGCGCGCCTGACCCTTCAGCCAGGCAAAACTGAAAGGTTGCTCCTTGCCGAGGTGTCGCGGCTCCGTGGATACGGGCGTGTCGACGATGGCGGCGAGCGTGTTGATGAAGGGCAGGCCGGCGAGGCCCAGTCCGGTGTTTTTCAGGAAATCACGACGTTGCATGTGCGGATATTGAAGCCGCCGAAGGTGACCAATCGTTCCCAAAAAACAACGCCGGCGCAGGCGGCGAGGTTACTTTTTGATGACGGTTACCTTCTCAAGGAGAACGCCAAACGCGGGTTGGACGCACGCGGAGTGGGCCGGGTCTTGAACGGGGGCGGTAAAGGCGAACGGGACGGGTCTGCCCTGATCCGCGTGCTGCGCGGGTTGGTCTATGGTGGGAGCCTAGAGTTTAGAATATCCATCCTTTTCCCAAGAATATACAGCCCTCGGATGTCGCCTGATTGGGCGATGTTGTTTGGCTGGTGGTGGCTACCCCGTCCCCCGTCCAATTTTATCCATGCCCCTTCGACTGCTTTTGTTGATTTGCTGCGTCCTTCTACCGATGACTTTTTCTGCATCCGCCCAGGCTGAATTTGGCTCATTTGATCGCCGTGCGCAGGCCGGTGAGGCCCTCAACGTGGTGTTTCTCGGCGGGAGCCTGACGTGGGGCGCGCAGGCGACGGATCCGCAACTGACGTCATATCGGGCGCTGACGTCGCGGCGGTTGGCGGAGCGTTATCCGGCGGCGCGGTTTCGGTTTTGGGATGCGGCAATTGGCGGCACGACTTCGCAGCTCGGCGCGTTTCGCCTGGAGCGCGATGTGTTGGCGCGGAAACCGGATCTGGTGTTTTTGGATTTTACGGTGAACGACGATCCGTCGATTCCGCCGGTGGCCGACCGGCTGGCCTCGTATGAGGCGATTGTGCGGACGTTGGTATCGAAGGGCGTGCCGGTGGTGCAGGCGATTTTTGCGGTGAAGCGCGACGTGGCGGCGAACGCGAAGGACCGTCCGCTCCATGTGAAGCACAAGGAAATCGCGCATGCGTATGGTTTGCCGAGTGGCGATGCGGTGGCGCTGATGCGCGCCAAGGTCGCGGCGGGCGAGGCGACGGCGGAAGCGCTATGGGACTGTCCGCCGGATGTGACGCATCCGGGCGACAAGGGCTACGCGCTCTATGCCGAGGCCGTGTGGACCGCTTACGAAAAGGCGGTTGCGGAGAAGCTGGTGTGTCGCGTGCCGGAGGCGATGTTGCATGCGGATACTT
>JBEVND010000384.1:0-11478 GCA_040508285.1 Rariglobus sp.
GCCCGATGACCACGGCGGGAATACATGCCACGATGATGTTGCGCAAGAGGCGCAGGCCCGCGCTGTTTTTCCCTACGAGTCCTTGGAGGATTCCTGTAAGCCGTCCCCAAAAAATCAATACAACCGCGGCAATGGCTCCCGCTTGGATGACGACCGTGTAGGTGTCAGCCGCGAGTTTGACGGTCACGGGAACGCCCTCGGGGTGCTTGGCTGATGGCGGCTTGTGCCACAGCGGCTCTCCGTTTGCATCCATCAGAGGCGTTTCGCTCTCAAGTTTGAGCGCGTGGGTGGCGATGATGAGGTGTCCGGTCGAAGAGATGGGCAAAAACTCCGTCACGCCCTCCACCAATCCGAGGATGATGGCGTCTCTGGCGCTGAGCTTGACCAACGGTTCGGACGAGTCGATTTCCGCGGTTTGAGAGAGGGCGGGAACGCTGAGAGCGATCCAGGCTGCGAGTGACAAAAGAATACGACGCACGGGCGTTTGCTCCCAGAACGGGCGGTGAGTGTCGAGTTTATGCTTCCCACGCACGGCGGTTTTTCGATTCGATAGAGGTTCACATGTCCGCACTTGTAGAACTCTCCCGCCAGCTTGCCGCAGGTCAGGATCTGACCGCAGCCCAAATCGCTCCGGCGGCCGAGGCGTTGGCTTCGCCTGATATTCCCGATTCGCACAAGGCGGATTTTCTCTCTGCGTTTTCCGACAAGGGCGAAACCGCCGAAGAGATCGCGGCGTTTGCCCGCGTGTTTCGCGAGCGGGCCGTCGATCCCGGCGTGAGCCAGTGGTCGGCCGAGGCGATCGACGTGGTCGGCACGGGTGGTGATCGCACGGATGGCTTTAATATTTCGAGTCTGGTGACGCTCACGCTCGCATCGGCCGGCGTGAAGGTCATGAAGCACGGCAACCGTGGCTTCACTTCAAAGTGTGGCAGTGCGGATTTGCTCGCGGCGCTGGGTTTTGACCTGGAGGCGCCTCCCGAAAAAATTCGCGGCGCGCTCGATCAACTGGGTTACGCGTTCTTTTTCGCGCCGGCATATCACCCGTCGTTCAAGCACATCGGTCCGGTTCGCAAGCAACTCGCCGCGCAGGGACGACGCACGATTTTTAATATTTTTGGGCCGCTGCTCAATCCCGGGCGTCCGGCGTTTATGCTGTTCGGGGTATTTCCAGAACCGCTGGTCGATAAACTTGCGGACGTGTTTCACCTGTTGGGTGCCAAGGGTGGTCTGGCTGGCCACGGCATCCTTGCTGACGGGCGCGGTATCGACGAAATCACTACGGCGACGGTTAATCATGTGCGCGGGTTTGGCCGTCTGCGGTCAACTTCAGGCGAGTGGCGGGCGGCGGATTTCGGACTGAAGGAGTCTCCGTTTGCCGATTTGCAGGGCGGTGATCTCACCATGAACCTGGGCATTGTGGACGCGTTGATCGCGGGACGCGGACCTAGGGGTTTGGTGGACACGATTTCGCTGAACACCGCGATCGGCCTCTGGATTGCCGGTCGAACCAGTTCGGTCGCCGAGGGCGTCGAGCAAGCTCGGGAACTGTTGGTTGGTGGTGCGGTGGAGGCGAAAATCGCCGCGACGCGTGAGTTTTTTCAAAAATGAAACGTAATTATTTTGGCACCGACGGGGTGCGCGGCCCGTTTGGTGGCCCTGTGGTGAATGAGCGGTTTGCCGCCCAACTCGGTGAAGCCGCCGGCCTGTGGGTCGGCGGTAAAGGACGTGTGCTCATCGGGTGTGACACACGGGCCTCGGGTGACGCGTTGGCAAAAGCCGTCGCCGCAGGGCTGGCGGCGGCGGGACTCGAGCCAGTCTCCCTCGGTGTCTTGCCCACTCCCGCCGTGGCGCGCGCGGTGCGTAGCTCAGGAGCGGCGTTGGGCGTGGTGATCACCGCTTCGCACAATCCGGCTGCAGATAATGGAATCAAGTTCTTCACCAGCCAGGGCACGAAGCTCAGTGACGAGGACGAGGCTCGCATCGAGTCGTTGCTGCCGAAGGAATCATGCACGCCTTTGTCCACGCTGACGACGACGGATGGTGTCGCTGATTATGTGGCGACGGCAGGAACGCTTTTACCAACGGGGTCGCTCGAAGGTTGGCGTATCGTTTTGGATACAGCCAACGGCGCGACGGTGGGGACCAGCCCGGTGGTGTTGCGCGCATTGGGCGCAGAAGTGGTCGGGCTTGGCGATCACCCTGACGGGCAGAATATCAATGCGGGCGTCGGCAGCGAGCATCCCGAAAAACTGGCCGCCAAGGTGTTGGCAAGTGGCGCACGTCTAGGAATCGCACACGACGGCGATGGAGATCGTTGTGTGTTCTGCGATGAAACCGGTTCGGTTTTGGACGGCGATGAAGTGCTCACGCTGCTTGCACTGCATGCGCTCAAGCAAGGCAAGCTGGCGGCGTCCACCTTGGTTGTTACCGTGCAAAGTAATCTTGGCGTCGATGCCGCCGTGAACGCCGCGGGTGGCCGCGTGGCGCGCAGTGCCGTGGGCGATCGTTACGTGATCGAGCTGATGCTTCAGCATGGTGCTACGCTCGGCGGCGAATCGAGCGGGCATATCATCTGCGCGGATACATCGCCGACGGGCGACGGATTGGTCGCGGCGCTGAAAGTGATCGAAGTCATGCTTGCGACCGGACGTCCGCTTTCGGAACTGCGTCGCGCACTGAGAAAATTCCCGCAAGCCACGCGAAATCTCAAAGTGCGCGAAAAGCGTGAATTGGCCGCATGCCCGACTTTGTCGAAGGCGATTCTCGATCTCGAAAACGAGTTGGCTGCTCAAGGTCGGGTTTTGGTGCGGTTTTCCGGAACCGAAGCCAAATTGCGGCTCTTGGTTGAAGGGCCGACTGATGCAATTGTGGCGGACGGAATCGAGCGTCTGGCAAAGGCCGCGGGCGTTGATTTGCATGTCACTTGAAAGGGCAGTCTAGCGTTGACCCACAGGGGGTGCGTGAGTTCGTTAAGTCATACCCTATGCCAGAAATTCCTGTTTCATCGCTAGACCCTCGTGTTCAGAAGCAGATCGAGAATTCCCAGATCGCTCTTCAGCGCGGCAATCTCGACTACGTTTTGGACGTTACCTCCCAAGTTCTGAAGACCGCCCCGGGCTGCTTGCCCGTGCGTCGTCTTCAGCGCGTGGCGCAGCTCCGTCAGCTCGGTTCTAAAAACAAACTTTTCGCCAAGGCTTTTGGCTCGGTCACGCAGGCGGGCTTTCTTTTCGGTGGCGGTAAAAAGGATCCTTCCAAGGCGCTGGAAAACGCGGAGAAGATGCTCGCGTCTGATCCCACCAGCGTGCCCGCCCTCAAGCTCCTCGCCGATGCCGCGCACGGGCTCGACATGCCGGAGACCGTTGCTTTTGCCTGGGAGTCGATTCACGAGCTTAACCCGACCGATCGCGACGCCCTTTTGAATTACGGTGAAGCCTGCTTGGTCGCCAAACGTCCGAAAGACGCGCTCCGTGCCGCCGACGAATTGTTAAAGTTGAAGCCCCAGGACGGCGATGCGCTCAGCTTGATGCGTAAAGCCGCCATCGCGCAGACGACCGATAAAGGTAACTGGGAGGATAAGGGCTCCTTCCGTGACAAGCTGCGTGACGAGGCGGCGTCCACGATGCTCGAGCAATCGGCAAAGATTGTGACGTCCGATGAGATGACGCAGAAGCTGCTCGATGAAGCGCTCGTGCGTCTGCAATCGCAGCCGGACAACCTGAACAACTACCGCAGCATTGTTGATGGCTACAAGAAGCTCAACAAGCTCGATGAAGCGCTCGAATACGTCCGCAAAGCCCGCGCGTTGCCCTCGGGCGCAGGCGACACCTCGCTGGCCAAGCAAGAGAACGATCTGAAGACTGCGGTCCTCGAGAAACGTATCAAAGAATTGGAGACGCAGGCCGCGCTCGCTCCCGAGAACGCCGAGGCTGCCGCGGCGCTCTCGACTGCCAAACGTGAATTCGCTCAGACCCAGCTCCATGAAGCCAAGGACTATGCTGAGCGTTATCCGAACGATTACGCCGCACGTTTCACGCTGGCGAATCTCTACTTCGAGGCCGCCGATTACCAGAACGCCATCGCCAACTACCAGCAGGCCCAGAAAAATCCCAAGGTTCGCGTCGCCGCGATCACGGGCATGGGTAAAGCGCTTAAAGCCCGTAAAATGTTCGACCTCGCGGTTGCGCAATTCCAGACGGCCAAGAGCGAGTTGCAGGTTATGGACGACCTGAAGAAGGACGTCATTTACCAGCTCGCCGAGTGCTACGAAGGCATGGGCAAAAAGACCGAGGCGATCGCGGAGTATAAGATCATTTATAGCGACGACATCGGCTTCCGTGACGTCGCGGACAAGATTAACGCCTTCTACTCCAGCTGATCGCCACGATCGCCGTTGGACTGGCGACGTTAGCGATTTCCCAAGGCGGACCTTTATCGGTCCGCCTTTTTTGTATCCTTTTTTGGATTCCACTCAGCGAGCACAACCGCCGCGACGAGAAGCACGAGGCTGATGGACAAACGCTCCAGATTGGCCGGCTCATGGAACACCACGAGACTGACGAGCACACCGAGCGGAATCTTGGCGTTATTGAGCGCGGCGAGCGTGCCGGCATTGACTTGGGTGAGCCCGCGATTCCAAACGAAGAAACCTGCACCGCTGGCAACCAAGCCGAGGAATGCGAGCACCAGCCACTGAATCGGAGTGGGCGAAAAACGAGCCAGTGAAAACTGCAGCGTAGGTGCGGCGACCAAGGCGGTGGCGATAAAGCCGCCCAACGCGAGCCAGGCAAAGAGGGCGGCGTCCCCGATGTGCGGAAGAGCGGGACGAGTTTTCTTATACGCCATTTGGCCTGCGGCGAAACACAGGTTGGCGCCTTGAACCAGGAGAAACCCGACCATGACGTTGGCCGTGCCTGCGCTGCGTTGAATGACGACTCCGGCGCCGATCACGGAAAGCACGGCAGCGATCGTGTGTCGCACGCCGATTTTTTTGCTCAAGGCCGCATCCAGTAGCACAATGTAGAGCGGCGTAAAAATCGTGAAGAGATACACCTCGTGGCTTTGCAGGAATTTGAACGCCTGCAAGTAGAGCAGATACATAAATCCGAACTGAATCGCGCCAATGCTTGCGAGCCACGCGGCCGTTCCTTTCGCGATTAATCGCGGCCGCAGAAACGGAGCGAACACGAGGAAGGTAAGCCCGAGGCGCACAGTCGCGACGGCGGGCGAGGGGAGGTCACCCAAGAAGTGTTTGATGAGCCCCGGCGAAAATGCCCAGAGCAGCGAAACCAGAAGCAGCAAAACCATTTTTAAAGCGCGTTAAGGAAGGCAGGCTACCGCTACACGCGGAAAATCGCGCCCATTTTCTTTCCCAAGATGATGCTCATTCCGACGATGGTCACGCCGAGGAAAACCATCGCCCAGACGCCGAGCGCACTGGCGATAAACTTGCCGTCACCGAGAAGTTGGAAGAGCTCGAGAATCGCTTTGGTGATGGGGTAAAACGCCTGTTTCTGGGCAAGGATTAACGAGTCGCTTACCTCAAGCATGGCGAACGAGAACGCCAGCAAACCACCCGCAATGAGATTGGCGGCGATAAGTGGAAGCGTGATTTTGAAAACTGACTTGAGCGGAGGGCAGCCGAGGTTTTGCGCGGCCTCCTCGAGGGTTTCGCTGGTTTGTTGGAAACCGGCGACAGCCGAGCGCACCACGTAAGGAAGTCGCCGCACCGAGTAGGCGATGATCAGAAGGATCGTCGGATCTTTGACCGGATTGAGGAACGAGAAGAACTTTCCGTCCTGGCTCATCGCCAGATAGCCGAATGCAAGCACGAGTCCCGGAACGGCGAGCGGCATCATTGCGAGAAAATCGAGCACCTGACGTCCGGGAATTTTCGAGCGGACCACGACGTAGGCGATGGCGATGCCGAGCACGATGTCGACGAGCGTGGAGATACTCGCGAACTTGAGTGAATTGGCGATGGCGGGGACCGTGAGGTTGTGTCCCAGCGCGAGTTCGAAGTTTTCGAGCGTAAAGTTTTTCGGCAGCACGGTCGCATACCAATCGCTGGAGAACGCCACGAGGATCACGCCGATGTGCGGAAGCACCGCGAGGAACGTGACGCCTGCAAACGCCGCCGTGCATAACCAGGCTCGCGTGCGCGGGAGTTGGCGGGCGCCGCCGGAGCTGGTCGCTTTGGCCATCATCGCGTGGCCGTGGCGACCGAAGAGACCTTTACCTATCGCGTAGATGATGACGGTGCTGACCAGCATGATCGCGACCAACGCATACGGCGCGGGATTTCCGCCGATATCTTTGAGCCCGTAGAAAATCTGCACGGCGATGACTCGTGGGTAGTCGAAAATCAGCGGCACACCCAGTTCGGTGAACGACCAGATGAACACGATCGTGCCACCTGCAAAAAGACCGGTTTTGATAAGCGGCAGCGTGATTTTAAAGAAACGTCTGAAGCCGGTGCAGCCGAGGTTTTGTGCGGCCTCCTCCATGGCAGGATCGACGTTCGCCAAGGCGGCAGCGGTGTTGAGATAGATAATGGGATACAGCGAAAGGGCGTTCACGATGACGATGCCCCAGAACGGACTCGCGGCGAACCAGTCGTGCGTCCAGCCCTCGGGGCGCAACCCGAGTTCGATGATAAAGGCGTTCAGCGCGCCGTATTGACCGAAGATCTGCTTGATGCCGATAGCTCCGACGAAGGGCGGCAGAATCATCGGGATAAGCACGATCGAACTCAGCAAACCCTTCGCGGGAAAAAGGAAACGGTCGCTGATAAACGCCAGCGGGAGGGCAATCAGAAAGGTGATCGTCGTTGTCGCGCAGGCCAACATGAAGGAGTTGGCGATACCGCTTAGATAAATCGGATCGGAGAGCAGCGCGCCTACATATTCAAGGGTGAGACTTCCGTCAGCGTCGATGAAGCCGCCTTTAAGAATCTGGAAAATCGGCCAGATAAAAAACGCGGCGAAGAAAACCGCCGTGAATCCAAACACGATACGGGCAAACGACTGCGACATCGGCGCGGAGTGTGTTCAGCCGCCGGCTCGCCCGGCAAGGGGGAAGTGGAAGTCCATCCCGTTTCGCCTCGAGTTATGAGAGTTGGGGCTGACGAAGCATTCGTAACGTAAGCGTCACTATGAATACCGAAGCCTGGCCGAGAACGATACAAGCCGCCGGCGACGCGGCGGTGAAGAAGCTGACGTAGATGCCCGTGATTGATGAAGCGACGGCGATCACGGTCGCGAGGACGAGCATGCGATCAAAGCGTTTGGTGATGAGGAGGGCGGTCGCACCCGGCGTAATCAACATCGCGATCACCAGCACGAGGCCGGCTGCCTGCATTGCCGCGACGATTGCCAGTGAAAGCAAAATCAGCAGCAGATA
Source organism: Rariglobus sp. (assembly GCA_040508285.1). Taxonomy (GTDB): domain Bacteria; phylum Verrucomicrobiota; class Verrucomicrobiia; order Opitutales; family Opitutaceae; genus Rariglobus. The sequence goes on from JBEVND010000384.1 coordinate 7,399, forward strand.
AGTGAGCGCTTGCACCGGCTTTCCGAGCGCGCGTGCGTGCGACGGATCGAAACACACCAGCATCAGGTCTCTGCGCAGGATTAACACCACGCTGAGAACGAGACCGCAGAGGATGCCCGTTTCCCAAATTTGAGCCGGTGTGATGCCGAGGAGGCTGCCGAACAGGATATGGTCGAGATGCATATCCGACGGCGTCTTCGAAAACAGCACCAGACCGATGGCAAACATGCCGGTGAAAACCACGCCCATGACCGTGTCTTCTTTGATTCGGCTGTTACGTTTGATCCAACCGGTGGCGACCGCGCAGAAGAGGCCGCTGCCAAACGCTCCCGCGGCCAGTGGCAATCCTGCGATGTAGGCCAGCACGATGCCCGGCAACACCGCGTGCGAGATCGCGTCGCCCATGAGCGACCAGCCCCGCAGCACGAGGAAGCACGACAACACGGCGCACACTGCCGCGACTAGTGAGCCAATGGCGAACGCCTGCAGCATGAACCCTTCGTGGAACGGTGAAAGCAGCGTCTCGATCATGGGACGGGCGCTCCTTTGATCAGACACGTGCCACGCCGCGCACGACGGCCGGCGAGCAGGCCGTGCTTGGGCGCGAAAACAAGTGCAGCGAGGAAGACCAGTGTTTGCAGAGTCACGATACAGCCGCCGGTTTCACCGTTCACATAGAAGCTGACGTAAGCGCCTATGAACGACGTCACCGCGCCGATAACCGATCCGAGAATTAACATGACGCCAAACCGGTCAGTCAGCAGGTAGGCGGTGGCCCCCGGAGTGACCAGAACCGCGATTACCAAGATCGCGCCGACTGCCTGCAGCGCGGCGACGGCCGTGGCGGATAGCAACAGGAGCAGCAAGACGTGGAGAAACCCGACGTGAAGTCCGAGCGCGCGGGCCTGGTTGGGATCGAAGCAGAACAGGAGCAAGTCACGCCATTTCAGCGCGAGCACCAAGAGGCAGATCGCGGCGACAATCACGACTTGGCGCACATCGTTTTGGTCAATGCCGAGAATGTTGCCGAAGATGATGGAACGCAGATCCACGCGGCTCGGGAAAAGCGAGATGAGCAGCAGGCCGAGCGCAAAAAACGAAGTGAACACGATGCCGATGACCGCGTCTTCTCGCACCGGCGTCTTCATTTTAACGAACGCCATCGCGCCTGCGGCGAGGATGCCGCTGGTGAATGCACCGAGCGCAAACGGCACACCGGCGAGATAGGCGATGGCCACACCGGGAACGACAGCGTGGGAAAGCGCGTCGCCCATGAGCGACCAGCCTTTCAGTGTGATGAAGCCGGAGAGCAGGCCGCACACGCCGCCGATCAGCGCGCAGGTCCACAGCGCCGTCAGCATGTATTCGTATTGAAACGGGAGGAGCAGTGTCTGCATCGCTCAGGATTCCTTCTCGCGTTCGTCGATGAGATTCTCGCGTCCGGTGCGATCGCGGTATTCCAGATGTCCTTTTTTTCCGAATACAAGGGGACGTTCGTCATCGGTGAGCACGGTGACCTGACGTCCGTCGTGATCGTTGACCGTGGAGCGATCCAGATCGAAGTGGCGTAGTGCGCCGCCGAATGCCTGGGTGAGATTTTCTGGTGTGAACACCTCGGCGGTGGGACCGTAGGCAAGCACGGTGCGATTGATTAAAACGACTTGATCGCAAAACTCAGGCACGGAGCCGAGATTGTGAGTGGAGACAAGAATCAGACGTCCTTCAGCGCGCAACTCGCGAAGGAGCGTGATAATCGCTTCCTCGGTTTTTACGTCCACCCCGGTAAACGGCTCATCGAGCAGGATCAGGCGTCCGCGTTGAGCGAGAGCGCGGGCGACGAAGACACGTTTTTTTTGTCCGCCGGAGAGTTCGCCAATTTGCCGGTCGCGGAAATCCCACATGCCCACGCGCCGGAGGCTTTCCTCGACGGCCTCGCGGTCCGCCGTCTTCGGAATGCGAAGGAAGTTCATGTAACCGTAACGGCCCATCATGACCACGTCGTGCACGCTCACGGGGAACGTCCAGTCCACTTCCTCGGCTTGCGGCACGTAGGCGACCCAGCTGCGTTTTTGGGCGGCGCGCACGGGCAGGGCGTTGATCTCGACACGACCCTGTGTGGGCGTAACGAAGCCCATCAGCGCCTTAAACAGCGTGGACTTTCCGGAGCCGTTGACGCCGACCAGCGCGCAGATGGTGCCGCCGGTGAGACGGAAGCTGGCGTCGCTCAACGCAGTGTGACCGTTGTTATACGTCACGGCCACGTTGATGGCCTCCAGCGTGAGCGGTGCGGTGTCGACGGGTGTGGTCATGAGACGTTGATTTGAAACTTAATACCGAACGGTGAGCCCGAGGAAAGGCTGCACATCGGGAGCTCCGCGAGTGACGCCAAAATTGCAACCCGCGTCCAACTGCGTGTCGTCGTTAACCGCATAGGTGAACCCGACGTCCACCTGGGCCAGCCAATCCGTGGCGCGATCGTAGCTGTGGGCGGAGAAAAACTCAACGTATCCGCCGAGCCGCGACGTGAGGTCTCGGCTGATGGCGATCGAGTTGATCCACTCAAGGTGATGGCCGTCACCGTTGCCGTCGGCCAGCACGTCGAACTCCGTCATGAGGCCGAGGCTCCAGCCCCGAGGAAGCGCGACCGCGAGAGGCAGGATGAGGCCGCCTTCCACGAGATCGTTGCCGGCGTCGCCTATGTTGAGCGGAATTTTCACGAAGGGCATGGCCGCAAACGCAGTGTCGCCACCGTCGTTGCCCCAGAAGTTGTGTTTCACGCGGACCGTGAGATCGCCCCAGTCGCGAGTCGTGGAGGTAGATCCGGTCGCACGCACGCGCTCGCGGGAGTAACTGTCGAAGATAAACTGGACGTCGGTGTCGTTGGTCACGCCGAGCTTCACGTTAACCGGAGCAAGGTTGAGCGTCTCGGTGCGGACGCCGTCTTGTTTGTCGTAAGTGTAGTTGGCGAAATCCAACTCGATCTGCCAGTGGCCGGCGTCGATCGTGTAGGGACTTTCGGTCTGGTCGGGACGATCGGTGCTGAGCTCACGCATGTGCTCCCGAGGCGTCGGGTTGAATAACGTGTAAGCGGACTTGTCAGGTGTTTGAGCCCAGGCGACACCCGTAAAAAACGCGGCGCTCACGATGAGGCTGGGCAGACGGCGCAGGCGGTTCATTTGGCGGAGTCTCCGAGGAACGCGGTAACGATGGTCTTGGCGTTGGCTTCGAGCAGCGCGAGGTAGGTGGGCGCAGGGCCTTTGGCATCGGTAAGCGAGTCGACATATAGCACGCCGCCGTAACGTGCGCCGGTCTCGCGGGCGACTTGGCGGATGGGTTTGTCGCTCACGGTGCTTTCGCTGAAAACCACGGGGACTTTATTGGCGCGAACCTGGTCGATTACGTGGCGAACTTGTTGCGGTGTTCCCTGGGCGTCGGCGTTGATCGGCCAGAGGTAAAGCGGGCGCAGCCCGTAGTCGCGGCACAAATACGAGAAGGCGCCTTCGCTGGTCACGAGGTAGCGCTGGGCCTCGGGGATGCGGGCAAGTTGTTCGCGGACGGGAGCGTCGAGCGCGCGGATTTTTGCGGAATAAGCGGCGGCGTTGGCGGCATAGGCGGCGGCGTTGGCCGGATCGACGCGGGCGAGGGCGGCGCGGATATTTTCAACGTAGATTAAAGCGTTGGTCGGCGACATCCAGGCGTGGGGATTTGGCTTTCCAGTGTAGGGGCCTTCGGTGATGCCCATCGGCTCGATGCCCTCGGTGAGGACAAACTGGGGCATGTCTTTGGCGCTCGAGAAAAACTTCTCGAACCAGCGTTCGAGGTTCATGCCGTTCCACAGAACGAGGGTGGCTTTGCGCGTTTTGACGATGTCACGCGGAGTGGGTTCGTAGCCGTGAATCTCGGCGCCAGGCTTGGTGAGCGACTCTACATCGGCGTGCTCGCCAGCGACGTTGCGCGCCATGTCGGCGAGGATGGTGAACGTCGTAAGCACCCGGGGGCGCTCGGCGGCTTGGAGGAATTGCGGAACAAGCATGACGGCGCCGAGGAGCAGCGCTGAGGCAAGACGGGATAATTTGCGTG
>JBEVND010000391.1:0-16417 GCA_040508285.1 Rariglobus sp.
GGGCCGCTCCGTCCAGCCCGCCGAAGGCACGATCCTGCCCTACCTGCGTCCGCTCGACACCAACGGCGCACCCGTCGGCGATCCTGTCACCGGCACGCCCATCACTGTCGTTTACCGTCCCGCCTGGCCGTCCGACGCACCCGTCATGAGCGTTGGCGAAACCCTCACGCTCGCCAACCACGGTCTGCCTTCGGTCCGCGGACAAACCAGTGCACTCACGCTCTATCAGCGCTCCATCGCCCAGTCCGGCCCGGCCGCCAACACCGTCACGCTCCACGACGCCACCCGCGCCAAGACGATCCTCCTCGACGCCGCCAACGTCGGCCTCACCAAGCTCCCCGTGTCCGCCGCCACCACCACCAACGCCGGCAAGACTTACTTCCAGCTTCTGCCTCCGCACTTGCAGCAGCGTTTCTACTACGATCCCACGCTCGGACCGGTCGGCGGCCTCACCTTCATCGGCGAGTTTGTCGATGAAATCGCCGGCGAGGATTACCTCCACCTCAACGCCCTCAGCGCGGCCGACATGACCACGCTCAAGGCCGTCGTCAGCGACGCCGATGTGGACTCCGGTGCCTGGCGCCGCGCCATCGACAATCTCGCAACCAAGGTCGAGACGTTCATCGAAGACCCCGCCAAGGCCGGCACCTACATCGCCGACCACCCGCGCACCGTTTCCGTAGGGCCGTCCGCGCTCGCTGCCATTTCCAACTCCGACACCGCCGTGGACAGCTATGCCCTCACCGCCACCGGCGCGGGCTCCGGCTACGTCACGCTGCTCTTCGGCAACGGCCTCGCCTTCACTCCCGTCGGCGAACCCGTTTCGCTCTACGTGATCCGCGTCGCGCCGCAGCTCTACACCGGCGATCTCAAGTCCCTCACGCCCTCCAACCCGCTCGACGAACAGACTTCGCTGCGCCACAGCGGCGACTTCGCCGCGCATCCCGAGAACTACGAATTCGAGTGGCGCTACGCCCCGCCGCAGGACGGCGTCCAACCGCCCGTTTACACCTACGACCTCCAGCCCGCGCTCGGCGATCCTTCCGTCGTCACCGGCTCCAACAAATGGTTCCTGAGTGCGAACCCCTCCGTCGCCCTGCCTTCGTCGTATTCGTCCATGCAATACGAGTTCCCGCGCTCGCTCGTCGTCAACACCGTGGCCCGCGCCGCCGGCTCTCAGCTCCCCGGCACCGTTGTGCGCGCCATCAACGGCGTCCACCTCACCGGCACCGTTCCGTCGCGCTTCGTCTTCAGCGCCGACCTCGGCTCGCGCGATGGTTTTGTCCTCTACGTCAACGGCGCGCCGGTCGTCGCCTCCCGCCTGCCGGCCGGCATCACCGCACCCGGAGGCCTCGTGTCCACCGACGCCCGCACCGGTCTCGCCCCGTCCGGCCTCACCTACCAATACGAGATTCCCGCCAACTGGTTTGTGCTCGGTGACAACCGCGTCGAGGTCGCCTTCTACTCCTCCGCCGATGTCGGCGCCGCGTCATCGGTCAACCTCCGCCTCGATGCCTCCGTCGAGACGGACCATGTCGTCGCCAACGGCTCCCCGTGGATCCGTCCCAACGGCACGCTTACCAACTCCGTGATCGTCGGCGGCTCCGCCGATTCGCCGCTCGGCAACCCGCTCCTCGTATTCAGCGACAACTACTTCACCGTCCGCTACCGTCCGAAGGCCGGCGTGCAAACCGTCGCCGGCGCCGACTGGTCGCGTTGGATGACGCCCAAGCTCGTCGAATCCTGGATCAAGCGCGCCCTCGACGGCATCAACCCGTTCAACCAGCGCACCGACGATCTGTATAACAACCCCGTCTCCACCGACGTCTCCATCCTCACCCAGGCCGGCACGCGCTGGGAGGGCGACGTCGCGCTGAATCTGAACAACATCAATTCCTTCGGCCTGATCGAAATCTACGAGACGCTCCTCAACCGCGCGAAGAAGCTCTCCATCGACGCCGGCTACGACGACCCCGGCACCAACGACACGTTGCTCCTCACCGCCGGTTACCTCAACGACCTCTACATCACGATCGGCAACGAAGCCTCCGACGACGCCGACAATCCCACCATCGCCGTGGACGGCACGCTCGGTTCCGCCGAGGTCAACACCGCGCGCTTCTCCTTCGAAGGCCAGGTGCCGACGCTCATCGCCGAAGAACTCGCCCTGCTCCGCGGTCGCGACGACTTCCTCAGTCCGGGCGTCATCACCGCGCCGTCCTACAACCGGCTTTTCTGGAATTACATCAACGGCATCGATTCCGGCGAATCCATCTACGCGCTCAACTACGACATCAAAGACCAGGTCGGCACGCCTCTCGCCAACGGCACGATCGACGCCGCCGACGCCCAGCGCATGTTCCCGCAAGGTCACGGCGACGCCTATGGCCATTACCTCACCGCGCTCACCGGCTACTACAAGCTGCTCACGTCGCCGCACTTCACGTGGACGCCCCGCAGCGAGGGCGTGAGCATCCTCGGTCTCACCGTGCAGGTGGACTATCAGGACGAGCGCAAGTTCGCCGCCGCCGCCGCCAACGTCACCCGCGTCGGCGCCCGCGTCCTCGACCTCACCGCGCGCGCTTCCTACAAGGACGACCCGGCCGTCGGCTGGTCGCACCAGCGCGATGGCAAATACAACAGCAACACCGGCCGCACCCGCAACTGGGGCACCGACGAATGGGCCGCCCGCGCCGGCCAAGGCGCGTATTTCCACTGGATCAACGCCAACGCGATGTTGCCCGACAAGGACACCAACCCCGCGCACACCGGCATCCAGATCATCGATCGCACCACCGTGCCCGAGTTGAGCGAAATCGTCTCCAGCGCGATCGACATCCAGACCACGCTCGATGCCCAGTGCGCCCACCTCAATCCCCTCGGCCTCGCCAAAGGCGCGATGGCTTTCGACATCTCGCCGACCGAACTCCTCGCCGGCACCTCGCACTACGAGCAGATTTATCGCCGCGCCCTCCGCGCCTCGCTCAACGCCAAGGCAGCGTTCGACCAGGCCTCGGTGATGAACCGCCTGCTCCGCGATCAAAACAACTCCCTCGCCACCTACAACGAAGCCGTCGAAGACCAGGAGAGCGCCTACGAATACGAGCTGCTTAACATCTTCGGCTCGCCCTACCCCGGCGACATCGGCCCCGGCAAATTCTACGCCCAAGGCTACACCGGGCCCGACCTCTATCGTTACTACTACATCGATCGCCCGTCCGATCTCGTCGACATCACCAAGCCCGTGACCGTCAACTTCCGCGAGCCCGTGGAGATGAACCCCACCACCCTGTGGTCGTTGGACAACGTCTACAACAAGCTCAACGATCCGGTTCAATACACCACGCGCACCCACCAGCTCGCGCCCGATCGCCTCATGCAGTTCGCCCCCGCCGGCATGGGCTCCCGCGCCCAGCCCGGCTCCCTGCAACGCGCCTTGCTCGACGTCTACCAATCGCAGGTCAACGCCCGGGAATCCGCCAGCAAGCTCGACACGCTCATGCGGCGTTTCAACCGCGACTACCAGCTCTTCACCGAGTTCCGCACCACCTACGACGACGCCAACGTCGGCGCCGCCGCCAAACTCGACCAGTCCGCCGCCTACCTCACCGCATCGTCCGCGTTGACCAACTCCGCCGCGCTCCTCGCCCTCAGCGCCGACTTCATCAAGGACATCAGCGAAGCCACCGCCGAGGCCTTCCCCGTCGCCGCCGGTCTCTCCGTCGACGCCACCTCCGTCGCCCGCGGGCTCGCCCTCTACGGCGGCGCCACCTCCGCCTATGCCCAGGGCCTCTCCGGCCTGGCGTTCGAGAACACCGTCGCCTACCTCGAGGCCCAGGCCGCCAACCTCGAATCCGAAGCCGAGGACTTCTACACCCAATACAACTGGGACAACGAAGATAAGCAGCACGTCGTCGAGTTTGAGCGCCTCCTCGATCAGGTCCTCGCCCAACGCTACGAACTGGCCCGCCGCATCGGCGAACTCCAGAAAGCCACCGAGGAAGTCTCCCGTCTCGTCGCCGCGTCCAACCGCATCCTCTCCCAACGCGAGATCTTCCGCCAGCGCGCCGCCGCCGTCATCCAAGGCTACCGCACGCGGGACATGACGTATCGCACCTTCCGCAACGAGGAGCTCTCCCAGTATCAGGCGCTCTACGACCTCGCCGCCCAATACACCTACCTCGCCCTCCAGAGCTACGACTACGAGACCGGCCTCCTCGGCAAACCCGCCGGCCAGACCCTCATCGACGGCATCGTCGCCACGCGCTCGCTCGGCAACTTCACCAACGGCCAGCCCGTCGCCACCACCGGCACGACCGGCGACTCCGGCCTCGCCGGCCTCCTCGCCAAACTCCAGGCCGACTGGTCCGTCGTAAAGTCGCGCCTCGGTATCAACAATCCCGATACCAACGGCACGCTGTTCTCGCTTCGCCAGGAGCTCTTCCGCATCCGCACCGACCAGGCCTCCACCGAGGATGACCGCACCTGGCGGCAGGTTCTCGAACAGCACATCATGAGCAACGTGCTCAACGACCCCGACGTCGCCGAGTATGCGAGCAACATACGCAAGTCCAACGGCTCCGCCGTCCCCGGCATCGTCATCCCGTTCACCACCACGGTCGGCCACGGACTCAACTTCTTCGGCCAGCCGCTCGCCGCCGGCGACCACGCCTACACCGCGTCCAACTACGCCACCAAGATCCACGCTTCCGGCGTCGTCTTGAAAGGCTACATCGGCATGGATCCCTACTCCGCCGGCACGCCCAACGCCGGCGGCCCCGCCAGCTCGAACTCCAACGCCCTCAGCGCCACGCCCTACGTTTATCTCATCCCCGTCGGCGTTGACAGCATGCTCGCCCCGTCGCTCGGTGACACCGGTGCCGTGCGCTCATGGCGGGTGAAGGACCAGGCCGTCCCGCTGCCCTTCAACCTCGGGCAAAGCGACTTCTCCTCGACGCAGTTTTTCAGCCCGCAAGGCACGCTCAACGAACAGCTCTGGATCACCCGCAAACACCAGGCCTTCCGCCCGGTCGCCGATCCCGCGTTCTTCTACAGCACGTTGCCCGGCGAATTCACCAACCGCCGCCTCATCGGCCGCAGCGTCTGGAACAGCAAGTGGAAGCTCGTCATCCCCGCCTACACCCTGCTGAACAAAGAACAAGACGGCCTCGACCGCTTCGTCCGCAGCGTGAACGACGTCCAGGTCTTCCTCCGCACCTACTCGCACTCGGGCAACTGATGAAACCATCGGTTCGCATTACCTCGCTGCTCGTGATCGTGGTCGGAGTGATCCTCGCGATCGCCCTGTGGCCACGTCCCGCGGATAAACCTGCAGCCGCCGAACCCACGTCGGTGCTCAGCTCCCCGGCGCACACCCTTCCGCCTGAGGAAATCTTCCGCCGCGCTTTCTGGCGACAGCCTGCCGTCGACGACCGCATCCTCCACGGCGAGCGGCGCGAAACCCTCGCCGAAACCGGAAAATCCGTCGCGCGCTGGCAATGGTTCCTCGCCCTCCGTCCCAGCCGCGAACTCCTGCGCAGCCTCCGTAACCCCGAAACCTTCGGACTGTTACCCGTAAAAACCGGCGGCCCGATCCGCCATTGGCCAGTCGAACCGCAACCCGCCCCCGCTTGGTTCCCCGCGATCGAGTCCGCCTTCGACTTCGAAGTCCTGCAAAGCCCTGAAAGCGGCCTCACCGTTCTCTACAACCCGAAGAAAAACCTCCTCTTCGCGACTGACTCGGGCTCCGGTTTCGCCGCGCCCGTTCGCTAGCTGTCCGGACGCCAGGTGCTTTGGCCTAAACGCGCACCCGGACACGTCGCAACCTGGCCCAATCGCTCGCCTCGCTTGTGTCCGCGCCGAAATCGGCTCTTTTCTCGGAAACCGTTTTCCGGTTCCTTCCTTTCAACATGTCCGCATCCAAAGAACGCACCCTCTCACGCGAAGTCACCGTCACCCAGATCCCCAGCGGTGATAAACACACGCTCTTCGCCGGCACCAAGGTGTTCATTCACCAGGTCCTCGGCGGCACTTACACGGTGCAGGGCGACACCGGTCTCTACCGCATCGACGGCAAAGACGCCGACGCCATCGGCGAACAGGTTGTCGCCGACAAAGTCGAAGCCTCCACCCTCGCCGACGGCGCTCCGGATCCCGAAACGGTTTGGGATCAGCTCCGCAAGGTGTTCGACCCCGAAATCCCCGTTAACATCGTGGATCTCGGTCTCGTTTACTCGATGGACGTTTCCAAAAACGAAGCCCCCGAAGGCGGCTACAAAGTCGATGTCGCCATGACGCTCACCGCTCCCGGTTGCGGCATGGGCCCCGCCATCGCCGAGGACGCCAAGACCAAGATCCTCCTCGTCCCCGGCGTCGCCGCCGCCGATGTCCGCATCACTTGGGAACCAGCTTGGAACCAGTCGATGATCTCCGAAGAAGGAAAAATGAAGCTTGGCCTGATCTAAGTCACTCAGCTCCAATTTCTTTAACCTAAAACCGACGCCTTACCCGCGTCGGTTTTTTTGTGCCCATGAAAAACGGTCGGCCGGTTGACCCTCAGGCTCGTTCGAACTTACTCTCTAGCTAGAACGCACTAGGTCCCTGTTCCGTTACCTCTTACCGCCATGAGCATTTCCTTCCGACTCTCCTCGCTTTTGCTCCTGCCCGCCTTGGCTTTCGTGCCGTTGAGCCGGGCGGATGTTTTGGCGAACTACACGTTTTCCAATGGGAATACCCTAACCTCGACGGACGCCCACTCGCAGACCACTGCGGGAACGTTTGGCGCGGGTCCCCTTGGCACGAACTGGGCCTACAGCAGCGCGCAAAATAACTACTTCGCCCGAGGCAATACCACCGCGGACTCCGCCACCGCCGCCCTCGCGGGCAGTTACTTCACCTTTACGCTTTCGCTCAACGCACTGGGCACAGGCAACGGGCTAAACCTCGAGACCCTGACTTTCGACACGCTGAGCAACAACGCCGCCGGCGCGACGGCGGGCTCCGAGGTCACCTTTTTTGTCCGCTCCAGCCTGGATAATTTTGCGACCAATATCGGCGATTCCTTCAACCAGAGTTTCAATGATGGCACCGCCGCGAATCCAGTCGCCCGCTCCGTCAACCTGAGCGCCTACCAAGGCGTCACCGCCACTTCGATCGAGTTTCGAATCTACGTGTTCGACAACACGACCGAAGTAAACCGAACCCCGCGTATCGATAACGTCGTCCTCAACGGAGCGGTCGTCCCGCTCTCAGCCATTCCTGAACCCTCCACGGCCGCCGCTCTCGTCGCTGGATTCAGCCTGCTTGCAGCCACCGCGCTCCGCCGCCGCAAAGCGAAGTAAAACGCCTGCGTAATTGTCAGATCCAACGAAACAACTTCACGCGTTTACGACCGGGACAAAGCCCCACTTCGCTGCGGAAAACAACCCGCGATCACTCAGCTTCAGATCGGGAATCACCAGCAGTGCCATGAACGACAAGGTCATGAATGGCGCGTCGAGTTTCGATCCCAGTTTCTTCGCAGCGCGATCCAGCAGCGTGTAACGCCGCGCGACTTCGCGGCCCTCCAGCGCCGACATCAGCCCCGCAATTGCCAGCGGCAAAACCGCTTTCACGCGCGGTCCCACCACGCTCAATCCGCCGCGCTCCGCGATCACGAGATTCACCGCCGCTGCCAGCGATTCATCGTCCACACCCACCGCCACGATATTGTGCGAATCGTGCGCCACTGACGAAGCCAATGCTCCGGCCTTCAAACCGAACCCACGAATGTAGCCGACCGCGATCGGCGCGCGCGTCGCGTAACGATTCACCACGGCGATTTTCAACACATCGTGTTTCACGCCCGCATGTGCCGCCGGCAGCACGAGATGCTTTGTCACGAGCTGGCCGTTTAGCGCCTCGATTACGTTGATCGTTCCACCAATGCCGTCCGCCCCCTTCTCGCCATCGCCCCGGTCCAACACCCTAAAATCCGCCGCTTTCACCGGCTTAGCTTTGAACTTATTGGCGATCTTTGGCGTGAGCCGCTTCAGCTTCGTTTTCCCGCCGGACGCCACTAGCTCGCCGTCGACGTAAGTGCGCTCTACTCCCATTTTCCTGCGCCCGTTCACCACGATAAAATCCGCCGCGTCGCCCATGCGCAGCAATCCGACCGCGAGTCCATAGTGCTCGACTGGATTCACCGAGGCCGCGCGCAACACGTCGAAAAAATCCGCCCCACTCGCCAACGCCCGCTGCACGTGTTCGCCGAGGTGACGCTTCACCAACAGATCCGGATGCAGATCATCGCAACTGAACATGCAGCGATCCGGATGCGTTTTCAGCAGCGGTGCCAGTGCCTCGAAATTCCGCGCCGCCGAACCTTCGCGAATCAGAATTTTCATGCCTGCCGCCAGCTTGTCGTGCGCTTCCTCAAGCGTGAAACACTCGTGGTCCGTCGTCGGCCCCGCATCAGCGTAGGCTTTGACTTGCTCGCCGCGCAGCCCCGGCGCGTGTCCGTCCACTTGTTTCCCTTCCTTACGTGCCGCCGCGATCATCGCCATCAACTCAGGATCACGCCCGAGCACGCCCGGGAAATTCATGACCTCGGCCAGGTAACGAATATCTTTTCGCGCCAGCAATCGCGCCACGGCCTTGGAATCCAGTTTCGCACCCGCCGTCTCAAACGTCGTCGCCGGCACGCACGGCGGGGCACCAAAGTTAAACTTAAGCGGCGAACGTTTCGCATCCGCCAGCATGTAGCGCACGCCCGCCTCGCCCAGCACGTTGGCGATTTCGTGAGGGTCCGACACCGTGGCCACCGTGCCATGAATCACGGCCAGACGCGCGAACTCCGACGGCGGCAGCAGAGAACTCTCGATGTGAATATGTGCATCGACGAAACCCGGCATGATCAGGTGCTTTTCTTTCACTTTAGCATCGCGCCGCACCGCCGTGATGCGTCCGCCGCGCCACTCCACCGTGCCGGGGAACACCTCTCGTGCATGGAGATCCACGATCTGTCCCGACAGCCATTTTGTGCGCGCCTTGATCGTCATGGGAGCAAAGCCTGTTCGCTCCGATCATCGCTTGCAAAGCCTCGATGTTCTTTCGTGTCTTTCATTCGATTCATAGTTCAACTCGCCAACGGTTCATGATTCCCAACGTCCTCAGTATTGCCGGCGTCGATCCTTCGGGCGGAGCCGGTCTCCTCGCCGACCTCAAAGCCTTTTCCGCGCTTGGCGCCTACGGCACCGGTGTCGTCGCCGCACTTACCGCGCAGAACACCCAAGGCGTCACCGGAGTGCACCCCGTGCCCGTCGAGTTTATCACGCGCCAGATCGACACGCTCTTTGCCGATGTGCGCATCGATGCAGTTAAACTTGGCATGCTCGGCACCGCCGAGGTCACCCTCGTCGTCGCCGACGCGTTGCGCCGCCACGGCGTTCAACGGCTGGTGGTCGATCCGGTCATGGTTTCCAAAAGCGGACATCACCTGCTTTCGCCCGACGCCGTCGCCACCCTGAAACGCGAGATCCTGCCGCTCGCCGAAATCATCACCCCCAATCTCCCCGAGGCAGAGGTGCTTCTCAACAACACGCCCATCCGGTCGCTCGACGACATGCGTGCGGCCGCCCGCGCCCTGCACCAACTCGGCCCGCGGATCGTTATGCTCAAAGGCGGCCATCTCGACGGCGCCGAAAGCATTGACGTGATCGACGACGGCAAGCGCCAGATCGAACTCCGCGCCACGCGCATCGTCACTAAAAACACCCACGGCACCGGTTGTTCGTTGTCGGCCGCCATCGCCGCGTTGCTGCCTCAACACGACGATCCCCTCGACGCGATCCGCGCCGCGAAGGACTGGCTCACCGCCGCCATCGCCGCGTCCGATCAACTCACGGTCGGCTCCGGCCACGGCCCGGTTCACCATTTTCACAACGTCTGGAATTAACCCGTGTTTCGCCTGCCATTTCTTCGCGATCGTTCGCCGCGCTTCAAAAAGGTGCTGCTTGTTTCCTCCCTGCTCGCGGTGGCCTTCGTCGGCTGTGCGAATTGGCGAATCGTGAGCGCAAATCGAGACCGCCTCTATACCGACATCAACACGGTGCCCGAACGCGAAACGGCCTTGGTTCTCGGGGCCAGCGCCGTGCTCGCCAACGGAAGTATCAACCAGCATTTCGCCAATCGCATGAATGCCGCCGCGGCACTTTACCACGCCGGTAAAGTCCGCCGGCTCCTCGTCAGTGGTGACAACGGTCGCGCCGATTATGACGAACCCGCCATGATGAAAGCCGCCTTGATCGCCCGCGGCGTGCCGGCCCCGGCGGTCTTTTGCGATTACGCCGGCTTTCGCACCCTCGATTCCGTGATGCGCGCACGACAGGTCTTCGGCCTCGAGGCGTGCACCATCGTCACGCAACGTTATCACAACACTCGCGCACTCGAAATCGCTCGCGCCAGCGGAATCGACGCCGTGGGCTTTTGCGCACCGGACACCCGGTTTCGTCACTCCATCCGCACCGAGTTGCGCGAGGTCGCGTCACGCACGGTGGCGATCCTCGACCTTTATGTGTGGCGCAAACAACCGCGTTTCCCCGGACCGCGCGAACCACTGCCACCCGACAGTTCGTGAAGACCAAGCTCCTCTTTCTCTGTTCGCGTAACCAGTGGCGTTCGCCCACCGCCGAGGCGTTGTTCAAAAACCATCCGCGCTACGACGCCCGCTCGGCAGGCACGGAAAACGGCGCACGCATCAAAGTCACCGCCTGCCACCTCGGCTGGGCCGACACGATTTTCTGCATGGAGCGCAAACACGCCGACCGCCTGCGCGAGAAATTCCCTGAAGAACTCGACGGCAAAACCGTGGTCATCCTGCGCATTCCCGACGACTACCCGGCCGCTCACGATCCGGCGTTGATCGAGCATCTTCGTGCCGCGCTTTCCGGTCATCTCGACGGCTTTTAACCCGCCAAAAATCATCTTCTCTTGAGCACTTGCCAACCCGCACCCGCCTCACAACGTAAACACCATATGCATTTCGACAATCTCCAGCCCGGTCTGAGCGCTCCCCTTCCCCGCCTCGACGACGACGAGGATGATGACGACAAGGAGTCCGATGCAGCCGTGAAGAAATCTTCCGCTCCCGTTGCGATGCTCATCCAGAAAAAGTTTCTCGATGAGCGTAAGATCTTCCTCTGGGGCGCCGTCACCGACGAGAGCGCCAAGGACCTCACCGAGAAGCTCCTCTATCTCGAAGCGACCGGTCCCGGTAAGGAAATCTACTTCTACCTGAACAGCCCCGGTGGCTCGATCACCGCCGGCATGGCCGTCTACGACACCATGCAGATGATCACCTCTCCGATCACCGTGATCGTGACGGGCATGGCCGCTTCGATGGGCTCCATCCTGCTGTCCGGCGCCAAGAAAGGCCGTCGCCTGCTCTACCCGCACTCCCGCGTGTTGATCCACCAGCCGCTCATCTCCGGCCGCATGGTCGGCCCCGCGACTGATATCAACATTCAGGCCAAGGAAATGGAAAAGCTCCGCTCCGAGCTGAACCAGATCCTCGCCGACGCTTCCGGCCAGCCGATCGAAGTCATCAACCGCGACACCGACCGCGACTTCTATCTCAACGCCAAGGAAGCCATCGCCTACGGTCTTGCCGACCGGATCGTCGACAAGGTCTGATCACGTTTCGGGCTTCCGGCCCGAGTCGCGTCCTTCAGGCGCTTTTCACCCAAACGCCTTTCAAACGCCCGCAGCTTCGGCTGACGGGCGTTTTTTTATGCGCTTCAGGAAACACCCGAAGTGATCCGCTGAGTGCCCTTACTTCGTGGCCGCGTCCACCGTCGCGACAGGTGGCGGCGCCGTCAGCTCTTTGTATTCTTCTTCCCAACGCAGTGTCTGGCGGGTGTCCTGCGCCGCGCGCGCCGCGTCGAGCGCCGGGAGCAACCAGTGCACTCGCACTTCTTTCGAAAGCGTGCGCCCGCCGAGCACATATTGCCACACGCCGAGCGCCGCCTTGGGATCGCCCGCCTCGGCCAGACGCTGCGCCAGGATCACGGCGATGGGCGCATCCGCCATCGTGAACTGACGCTTCTTCGTCACGCCATCGATCGTCAGACGCACACCCGCAAGGTCATTGGCCTCATTCTGCAGGTCGGCGACAGCCACCGCGACGGCGAGATTGAACCCTTTTTTCTGCGCCTCGGCGCCCGCCCAGATCGCTTCGTTTTTGCGTCCTTCCCGCTCGAGCTGGCGCATGCGTCGCAACACCAGATAAGTCTGCTGCTCGGGCGTAAATTTATCGCGACGAGCCCACTGCTCGTCGAACGAGACCTTGAAAGGCCGGTAAAGCGGATCACCGATCGACATCGCCTGCCAGCTGTAGACAGGAACTGAATACGCGGCCGCATCGCCCAGCCGGTCGCCGCGCGCGAGCGATTTCAACACGAGTTGCGGCTGGTGCGTGAGCTCGAGGTAAGGCTCGGTCACATTGCCAAAGGTCGCCGTCACTCCGCGAGCGATCAACGGCCCGACCCAGCCCCGTGAAGTGGACCGCACGGTATCCGCTGAGAAACTATGGATGTGCAGCGCCACCGCACCGGGCGGGAACGCAAACCCGGTTTGTGCAAACGGTCCGTTAAGCTCGCCCGCATACCAGCCGAAGTAAAGCGCCGGCGCATCCATCCGCGTCCACGCAGGCATCGAGCCACCCGCGCGCTCGACGTCACCATCGAAGTTGAGTTCGTCCAACTGCTTCGCGGCTTCTTCCAGCCAGCGATCGCCCGCGGCGTGCGGCCCGCCGATGTCGATGTAACTGCGGCCGATGAGACCGTTTTTTTCCACCTCGAGCGCACGATCGATCAGCTTCTTGGCGTCATCAAAAGTCGGTCCATCGAGGCGGCCGACTTTGACGATTTGCTTCAACTGTAGATCGGTCGGTGCGTCGTTTTTAAACAGCGGATTCGGGACAAACGCGACCGTCGGCGGGTTACTCAACGCCAGCAGCGCCAGTTCTCCATCGATGGACGCCGCGTTGGTTTTAAAAGCGGGATTGCTTGCCGCCGGCATAGCCTCTTGCGGCAACTGAGCGTCGTGCACGACTTTCAGCGGCACGCCGCGACACACGACCAAGTAGGAAATGTCGTGGCCCGACATCGCGTATTTGCGCCGTCCCACCGAATCGGTGAGGGTCATCCCGATGGCGTCGATCCGGCCTCGCCGGACCAGCTCCTCCTGCAGCGGGTTAAAAACTGTATCCACAAACGCCCGCCAGGTAATCGCCTCGGTGATCGGCATTTTGAGCGTGACGATGTTCTCCTTCGGCACTCCACGCTTGGCGGCATAGTATTCGGCGAGTTTGACCGACTCGGGTTCATCACCGTTCGCCAGCACCACCACACGCGAAGTGACATCATCGGCCCGGGCAAAACCAGTCAGGAAAATCAGGAGTAGAAGCAGCGGAAAGCGACGCGGCATTCCCCCGAGGTTGCAACCCCGACCGGCGCGGGCCAACCCTAGATTCATGTTTTTCCGAAGCCTCCTTCTCTGCCTGACCGCGGCGACTTCAGTGCAGGCGTGGGATTACGAAGGCCATCGCACCGTCAACCAACTCGCGCTCGCCGGCCTGCCGTCGGATTTCCCGGCCTTCGTCAAACACCCTGCCGCCGCCGAACGCATCGCGTTTCTCGCCGGTGAACCCGATCGCTGGCGCAGCACCAACGAACTCGCGCTCAAACACGTCAACGGCCCCGATCATTTTCTCGACTTCGAATACCTCACCGACGCCGGCATCGCGGTCGGCGACCTCAGCGAATTTCGCTACGTTTACACCGTGCAGTTTGCCGCCGCTCACGCCGCGCATCCGGAGAAATTCCCGGCCATCGATCCCGCGAAAAACAAAGACCGCACCCGCGAACTCATCGGTTATCTCCCGTGGGCAATCCTCGAGCACTACGCGAAACTGAAGACCGCGTTCGCCTACCTGCGCGCTTATGAAGAAGGCGGCACACCTGAGGAAATCGCCAACGCGCAGGCCAACATCATCTATCTCATGGGCGTGATGGGCCACTACGTCGGCGACGGAGCACAACCGCTCCACACCACCAAACACCATGCCGGCTGGGTCGGCGAAAATCCTAACAACTACACGCGAGCCCATTCGATTCACGCGTGGATCGACGGTGGATTTATCGGCCTCGGAAAACTCACGACTCAAGACCTCGCCAGCCAGGTTCGCCCTGCTCGCATGCTGGGCGTCGGCACCGATGAGATTAAAACGTCTGCCTCAGCCACGCCTGCTTCCACATCACCCACCGAACCAGCGCCTACCTCGGCGACGGCTCAGAATCCGATCTTCGGCGACATCCTCGCGTATCTTCTCGTGCAGCACGCACAGGTCGAGCCGCTCTACCAACTCGAAGCCCGCGGCGCGCTCAAAGCCGATGCCTCAGTCAACGACCAGGCAAACGGCCGGGCCTTCATCGGCGAACAACTCCTGCGCGGCGGAGAGATGCTTTCGAGCCTTTGGTTCACGGCGTGGAAACAAGCCACGCCCGATGCCTACCTGCGCGCCCAGTTGAAAAAACGCAAAGCCGCCGCCTCGACCGCGATCACACCGAGCGCCGCGACCGCAACGAACCCACCGACCACAACGCCCACACCCCAGCCGTCCATGCCCCCGGCTACGCCGGTTGCGCCCTAATCTCTTTACTCGCCACGTCGTCCGCAACGCCCACCGCACCCCGCTCCTGATTCATCCACTCACTCTCTTTAATGAAGGACATCGATCTTCTACGACCGCGCACGTATCTCGATAGCCTGCGTCCGCTCGGTATCTGGACCTTGCTGGTGGCTCCGATCGGCGTGCTGGCCGGCTCGGCCAGTGCGTTCTTCCTCTGGGCCCTGGATCGGGTCACTCACGTGCGCTTCGAGCATGCGTGGCTGTTGTTTCTACTTCCACTCGCCGGCATGGGCGTGGCTTGGATTTACCACCGTTACGCGCAGGAATCGGAGCGCGGCAACAATCTGCTCATCGACGAAATCCACGAACCCGGCGGCGGTGTTCCTGCGCGCATCACGCCGTTGATTCTCGGGGCCACGCTGATCACGCATATTTTCGGCGGCTCGGCCGGACGCGAGGGCACCGCAGTCCAGATGGGTGGCGGGCTCGCGGCTTCGTTTGCGCGCCTGTTTCATGTTCCGCAGAAGCACCGCCGGATGTTGCTCATGGCCGGCGTAGCCGCAGGATTCGGTTCGGTTTTCGGCACACCGCTGGCCGGCGCCGTCTTTGCGATGGAGGTGCTCACGCTGGGCCGCGTCCAATACGAGATGCTCATCCCCTGCATGCTCGCCGCACTCATCGGCGACCTTACTTGCGCGGCGTGGGGCATTCATCACACGAGCATGATCATCGCCGCCAAGATGATCCCGAGCGCGTTTACGTTCGGCGAACTCGACCTCGTCTTGCTGGGCAAAGTCGCGGTCGCAGGTGCGCTTTTTGGTCTATGCGCACGGCTATTTGTCACCACCAGCCACGGTATTCACGGAGCGTTTCAACGCTTTGTCCCCACCTATTGGCTGCGGCCGGCCATCGGTGGTGTCATCATCATCGCGCTCACCTACGCGCTCGGCACGCGTGCCTACCTCGGTCTTGGCGAAGTCGCCTCGCGCGTGGGCGACGTCACCACGTCCACGATTTTTCATGCAGGCGGCGCCGAGACGTGGAGCTGGTTTTGGAAACTTCTTTTCACTGCCGTGACGCTCGGCTCCGGTTTCAAGGGCGGCGAAGTTACTCCGCTTTTCTTCATCGGTGGCGCGTTGGGCAACACGCTTGCCGGGCCGCTCGGCCTGCCGGTCGATCTGGCAGCAGGCCTTGGTTTCATCGCGGTATTTGCCGGAGCGAGTAACACGCCGCTTGCCTGCACGCTCATGGGCATCGAGCTGTTTGGCGCGCAACACGCCGTGCTCCTCGCGGTCGCGTGCTGGCTCAGTTATCACTTCAGCGGCTACGGCGGAATCTACACGGCGCAACGTCAGGGCGCTCGCAAGGACCTCGCCTGACTCACTTCGCTTCCCGCCACCGCCCGGGAAACAACAACATTGGCGGCGGACTCGGCAGCCCGCGTTCGTTGCGCTGCAACTGCGTCACGACGAGATCCACCGCATGCGCCGCGATCTCGTCGTAGTCCTGGTCGATGCCGGCAAATTCCCCGTCACCCGTCCACGACAACGTTGCGCACCGCTCCCGGGTCAGCGCCGGCAGGCGTGCGAGCGCCAACAGTAGGGCCAAGCCGTTATCAGCGACCAGTGCATCGGGGGCCATCGCTTCGAGCCACGCCGCCCGCTCCGCCTCCGGTTCGTCGTTTTGGAGCCACAGCCGCTTCGCCGCGCCACGCGGACCGAACGCGAGCCACGCTGCTTGCCAGCCGCG
>JBEVND010000394.1:0-3069 GCA_040508285.1 Rariglobus sp.
GCGCCTCACCAACCACCCGCTCGTCACCACGGTCGAGGAGCTCACGATCGACGAGAATCTGGTCACCTCGATCGGCGACGCCATCATCCGCCGCGAACAGATTTTCCCGTGCAATCGCACGTCGCCCAACTCCATCGGCGTCGTCATGAGCAACCCGCTCGACTACGCCCGTCGCGAGGCGTTCCAGCAGGCCACCGAACTCGTCATCGATGAGATCTACGTCGCCTCGGCCTTTCTCATCGAGACGCTCCTTAAAAAGTATTTTAAAAACGATTCCAGCGCGGGCAGTGGCGACATCGACATCTCCTCCGTCGCCGACGCCATCAGCTCGGCCTACAGCGGCGACACCACCGAGGTTAAAATCGAAGACCTCGAGAACGAAGACTCCGCGCCGATCATCCAGCTCACCAATCGCATCATTGAGGATGCCTACATCAGCGGCGCGTCCGACATTCACATCGAGCCGATGGAAAAGGACCTCGTGATCCGCTACCGCATCGACGGCCTCTGCCAGGAAAAGCTCCGCCTTCCCAAGCAGGTCGCCAACGGCTTGGTCACGCGCCTCAAGATCATGTGCAACCTCGACATCGCCGAGCGTCGCCTGCCGCAGGACGGCCGCATCGTCTTCAAGAAATACACGAAGAAGAACATCGATATCGACCTGCGCGTCGCCACTGGCCCGATGAACCACGGCGAGAAGGTCGTCATGCGTATCCTCGACAAAACCAAGAGCACGCTGCCCCTCCCCGCCCTCGGTTTCTCCGACGAGAATCTCGCCCGTTATCGCGAGTGTATCCGCCAGCCCTACGGCATGATTCTCCACTGCGGTCCCACCGGCTCCGGCAAGTCGATGACGCTCTACTCCGCCCTCGGCGAAGTGAACACGCCCGACGTCAACATCCAGACCGCCGAGGACCCGATCGAATACACGCTCGCCGGCATTAATCAGATGCAGATGAGCCGCCAGATCGGCCTCACCTTTGCCCGCGCGCTCCGCTGTTACCTGCGCATGGACCCCGACATCATTCTCGTCGGCGAAATTCGTGACGAAGAGACCGCGCAGATCGCCGTCGAAGCCGCGCTCACCGGCCACTTGCTCGTCTCCACGCTCCACACCAACGACGCGCCGTCGACCATCGCGCGTATCGGCGAGATGGGCGTCGAGCCGTTCAACATCTCCGCCTCGCTCGTCTGCGTGTGCGCCCAGCGCCTGCTCCGCCGCGTCTGCAAAAACTGCAAACAACCCTACGAGCCCGAGGGCCGCGAAAAGAAGATCATGGAGGAAGCCCTCGGCTGGAGCGGCCAGGTTTTCCGCGCC
This sequence comes from Rariglobus sp., assembly GCA_040508285.1. Taxonomy (GTDB): domain Bacteria; phylum Verrucomicrobiota; class Verrucomicrobiia; order Opitutales; family Opitutaceae; genus Rariglobus. The sequence goes on from JBEVND010000394.1 coordinate 1,319, forward strand.
AATCCCCAAGGCTGCCCCGTGTGCAACGGCACCGGCTACAAAGGCCGCGTCGGCATCCACGAGCTCATGATCAACAACGAGGAGCTCACCAACGCGATCAACAAGGAGGTCGAGGTCGCCGAGCTCAAACGCATCGCCATGCGCACTGGCATGAAGACCCTGCACCAAGACTCGATCCTCAAGGTCAAGATGGGCCTCACCACCATCGAGGAAGCCCTCTCCAACGTCCCGCCGGATCTGATTAAGTAAAGTAGACGCGGCATCCTGCCGCGTTCCCGAGTTCGGAGTTTGAATCGCAAAGACGCCAAGCTGCAAAGTTCAGACCAGAAACGTGAACCACGCCGACACCGAGGTCACAGCGTTTCCAGGTTACCGAACTGATCCCGAGGTCCTGGTCCCAACCCTTGGATCGACCGCTTTGCTCCTTCGCGTCTGTGCGTTTCAAGATCGAACCGCGCCAGAGTTTGAATCGCGAAGACGCTAAGGTGCAAAGTTCACACCGGAAAAATGAACACAGAGACCCGGCGGTCACCCAGTTTGAACCCGGAAGCATAACACCTCCGATCCTATCCTCTGTGCCCCCAGTGTCTCCGTGGTTCAACAATCCGAATCCTGGATCGACCGCTTTGCCCCTTGGCGTCTTTGCGCTTCAAGATCGTCTCAGATCGTTTCAAGATCGAACCGCCCCTGCCCCGCGCTTCAGGTTTGCCCTACTCGCCACCCGCTACTCACTACTCGCTACTTTTCCCACCAAGCATGACCTTCATCGAAGACCTCCAATGGCGCGGCCTCCTCGCCGACTGCACCGACCTTGACGCGCTCACCAAACGCCTGAGCGAAGGACCGGTCACGCTCTATTGCGGCTTCGATCCCACCGGCGACTCGCTCCACGTCGGCCACCTCATGGGCCAGCTCATGCTGAAACGCTTCCAACTCGCCGGCCACCACGTCATGGCCCTCGCCGGCGGCGCCACCGGCATGGTCGGCGACCCTTCCGGCCGCTCCTCCGAGCGCAACCTCCTCACGCGCGAGCAGCTGTCGCACAATATCGCCTGCATCAAAGGCCAGCTCGCCAAGCTCCTCGACTTCGACGCCCCCGCCAATCCCGCGCGCCTCGTCGACAACGCCGACTGGACTGCGCCCATCAGCTTCCTCGATTTCCTCCGCGACGTTGGAAAATATTTTTCCCTCAACGTTATGCTCGCAAAGGACTCCGTGAAGTCCCGCATGGAAGGTGACAGCGGCATCAGCTACACCGAGTTCAGCTACCAGCTTCTCCAGGCCCACGACTTCCTCCACCTCCGCGGCCAGTTCAACTGCGAGCTCCAGATCGGCGGCTCCGACCAGTGGGGCAACATCACGGCCGGCACCGATCTCATCCGCAAAAAACTCGCTGTCCCCGCTTGGGGCTGGACCTTTCCGCTCATCACCAAGAGCGACGGCACCAAGTTCGGCAAAACCGCGAGCGGCGCCGTCTGGCTCGATCCCGAAAAAACGAGCCCCTACAAGCTCTACCAGTTCTTCGTGAACACCGAGGACGCCAAGGTCTCCGAATACCTCCGCAAGTTCACCTTCCTCCCCCGCGCCGAGATCGAGGCGCTCGAGACCGCCCACGCCACCAACCCCGGCGCCCGCGAAGCCCACAAGGCCCTCGCCCGCGAGGTCACCAAGCTCGTCCATGGCGAAGCCGCCTACGACGGCGCGCTCAAGGCCAGCGCCATCCTCTTCGGCGCCGAGATCGGCGACACCAC
>JBEVND010000395.1:0-3492 GCA_040508285.1 Rariglobus sp.
TCTCGAAGGCGCGCTCGCCGATTGTCCGTGTGCGATGTTGTTGGTGAGCCACGACGACGCGTTCCTCGAAAAAATCACGCACATCGACTGGCACCTCACTCGCGAACCCTCCGGCGACACGCGGCTGGTCATCTCCGGTTAAGTGCAGTGGGGCTTTCCCCGCGGGACTGGAGCAGACTATCGTATGGCGGCGATGCGATCGGAAGCGACGCGGTTAGGCGGGCATTGATGGGAGTAAGCGAGCCGAGCGCCGTTTCGTTTTGTTAGGCGAACCGCGCATGCGGTAAAAGCAGGGACGAAGCGGGTTGAAGGTGACCACACGTAAATGGAACGCGTCGACGAATCCCACGTCGCTCCGGTTGTGTTGGCTTCGTCACGAGCGTGTGGGGGGCGTGGCTCTATTGTTAGAATAAGGGCAGGCTTACCACTAGGACGGAATTGATACTCACTGCGGTTACCCCGAAGGCGTTTCTCCCTACGCCGGCCTTGGTTTTGTCCCCTCAAAATTAATCGTTATGTCGTCCTGCCCCTGTTCCCGACATGTCCGCCGCCGTGCTTCGGCTGCGTTTACCTTGGTCGAACTGCTCACGGTCATTGCCATCATCGCCGTGCTCGCGGCTATTCTCATCCCCGCAGTTTCATCGGTTCGGAAATCCGCGCGGTGGGCCCAAGGTTCCTCCAACATCCGCCAATCCACCATGGGCCTGATCGCGATGGCGGCCGAGAAACGCGGAAATCTGATGAACTGGAACGAGCTCAAGCCCAATGGCACGTCGGGCATGTGGTCTAATCAGCTCACCCAATTTCTCAACGGCGGTGACCTCAATGTAAACCCGGTCAAGTCGCACGCGGTGCTGCTGGATCCGTTGGTCGATCTCACGTCGAATGCGGGCGGTGTGTTTCACTTTGCCTCCCCCGATCTTCAGGCGCCGGATCGCAGCCGAAATGCGCAGTTCGTGGACGTCTTTTCTGCCTTCGCATCGTATCGTAACATCCGCAACTACCCCAACCCCGCGGTGCAGCTTTACTTGGTCGACGTCGTTGCGAATCCCGACGGTGCCGGCGCTCACGGTAACCTTGCCACCGGTGATTTCAGTCTCTGGACGCTCGCTGCGCAAAACCGCTCCGTGGCTGAACAACCGATTAACACAGGCGCCGGCGCGCTGGGGCAGGTTCGCTGGACGGACGGCAAAACCAAAGTGGGCTTCATGGATGGCCATGTGCAGATCTTGAAGCAGGGCGAGCTAAGGCGAAAACACCTCAACCCCGCGCTCCAGTAATCGCACGGCGTTAAGGAAGGGAGCTGTCACGCGAGTGACTGGGTTGGCTTCGCTAGATATTGGCTTCGCCGTCGTAACTACCGATTTTTTCTAAACGCGAGCCATGCAAATCCGTGAAGGGAATGAGTTCACTCATGCCTTCATCGCAGCGACGCCACGCACCCGCTCACTTGTTTTCTGAAGCAGTGGGTTGGATGCGCAGGAGTCGGCCGGCTCGTGTATCCGTTAGCACATACAAAAAACCGTCGGGTCCCTGACGCACGTCGCGCACCCGTTCGCCGATGGGAATGGATTGCTGCCCCAGCACGCGCCCGTCGGCATCGAGGTCGATGCGGCGCACCTCCTTGCGTTTTAACGCGCCAGAAAACAAATCCCCGCGCCATTCCGGGAATGCGTTGCCGGTGTAAAACGAGAGGCCGCTTGGTGCATGAGCGGGTGTCCACACGACGAGCGGGTCCGCCATGCCTCGACGGGTGTTGTCGCGGCTGATGACGCCAAACGTATATTCGATGCTGTAGGTCGCACGCGGCCAGCCGTAGTTGCTGCCCGCCTCGAGCACGTTAAGTTCGTCGCCGCCGCGCGAGCCGTGTTCGTTGGCCCAGATGCGTCCGCTGGAAGGGTCGCGCGCGAGACCTTGGACGTTGCGATGCCCATAACTCCAGATCAACGGATCGACTCCGGCGCGCCCTACAAATGGATTATCAGCGGGAGCGGTGCCGTCGTCGCGCAGCCGCAAAATTTTACCGAGCTGACTGTCGAGCTTTTGCGCTTGTTCGCGCATGAGTTCACCGTTGAGGCGCAGGGGCGGATTGCCACCGTCGCCGAGTGACAACAACAGCGTGCCATCGGGCAGCCACAGGATGCGCGAGCCGAAGTGCGCGAATCCGGGTTTGAGCGGCGACACCACGTGTAAAACTTCGAAGTCGGTCACCGACGCCAGGTCCTCGGCGAGCCGAGCGCGGGCCAGGCGGGTGCCACTGCCTTTGTCCGACCCCGTGCCGTAGGTGAGGTAGATCCAGCGATTTTCGGCGAAGAGCGGGTGCAGGCTCACGTCCATCAACAGTGATCGTTCGCCCGCGCGGATTTCGGAGAGGCCAGCGATCGGTTCAGGCGCGAGCACACCGCCGCGCACGAGGCGCAGAAAGCCGTGCTTTTCTGTGATCAATGTCTCGCCTGTCGGCAACCACGTCACGGCCCATGGGTGAACCAGTCCGCCGACGACCGTCACGGCTTTCCAGCCCGTCGCGTTTGGCACGGCACCCGTGGGCACGACCGGCCCTGATGGCACGCGCAGCATCCAGACCAACGCGGCAGCAATGCAAACAACGACAACACCACCAAGAACTCGGATGCGGGCCTTCATGCGCCCGCACGCTAGAATTTGAACAGGTGCGGTCAATAACCTGGGAGCTGGCTAAACGCCCTCTCGAACGGCTCCACACTTTTCATTTAGGGAGCAATCACGATTAGAGCTGGGTGCGTCACTCGGTTGTTTAATTCCATATGCGCAAGTCGATGAGGCATGTAGTTTTCGTATCACTACATGCCTTCTTCGCGGATTCACCGGCTACTCGACAACCTTGACGCGTGCAAATCGGCTGGTGCGGGCGCCCTCGGTCACCGGATCATCTTCCCATACCACATATTCAAAATCCTCGTCGATCGCCGCGGTGAGGATTTCGCGACCTGCGACCGCCCAACTCGTGAGATTGTTGCTGTATTCGACTGAGTAAACGATGCCGGGGTTGCGCTCGGCCCGTCGACGTATGAAGGCCACCTGCAGTAGCCCGGATTCGGACTGAAGTTGAATGTTGGGCATACCCTTTATCCCGCCCTGCGAGTGCACTTCGTAGAAGCGGTCCGAGGCAGACATATTAAACGCGAATTTAAACAAGTTGGGCACGCCGGTTCCGTTGTCAGCCAGTGAAGAGGCTACGCCTTGATTGTTGAGCGTGCCGTAATTTTGGAATCTCCAATCGGCCAAAGTCGACCACGTGTTGACGATGGTATAATTGCTCGGAGCGGAGTCACCGTTCGCGTTTCGAGCCGTTACGCGATAAGAGTAGATCGTGGCAGGCTCGGCGGTTTGGTCGATGTAGTAGGTCTGCCCGACTGCTGTCTGGCCGACTGCGATCCAGTTCGTTTGTGGCGTGCGGCGTTCGATGATATAGAGAGAAGCGCGTTCGGCGGCGATCCACGAAATGGATACAGA
>JBEVND010000401.1:0-3638 GCA_040508285.1 Rariglobus sp.
GCCGTCACGCGTTGGTCGGGGCCGGTGTGCTTCTGGAGCTGGCCGATGGCGATATTGAGCGCCATGAGGGCATTCTGGCGGGCTTGGGCGAGGGACTGGTTGTTGCCGGCGACCTGAGTTTCGACGCGGGTGAGCGAGGCGAGCGAGACGAGCAACAAGACCAGGAACGCGAGGAGCGTGATGGTGATGAGCAGGGCGAAGCCACGGCGTCGGCTGGCAAAGGGGCGAGAAGCGGTGGAGTCGGAACCGTTTCGCCGCGGTTTTATGAAGGGGGATTTTTGGGGCGAACTCATGACTCGGGGATGGGGGGCGGGGGAGTCGCCGACTTGGTGGCTTTGGGGGCAGGCCAGGTGTCGGTGCGGAACGGAGCGGCGGGGAGTCCGGCGGAGTTGAAGAGGCCGGCAACGGGGGCGTTGCGATAAGCATAACGCACCGCCACCGGGTTCGCAACTTGCGCACTGGTGACAATAACGGTGGCACCGTCGATACGGGCATCGGCCGGGTGGAAAACCTGATCGGCACCGGCAAGTTCAAAGCCGGTAAGGCCGGCGGGACTGGCTTTGAGGGCGCTTAAAGCGGGCTCGGAACCGGACGATGGTTCGTAGCTGATGCGATAGGCGGCGCCTTCGCGTATCGCAGACTTGAATACAGGACCGGAGTCGACGACATGCTCAACAGCGTAAGTGCGGGCGAGGGCGAGGAGGGCAAGCCGTTCGCCGACGGGCTTTTTGTTTTTAGGATGAAGGCCCTTGGGTTCGCCCACGTCGATGGTGATGGCCTGGCCGGTGTGCGGCACGGCGAGGGTTTTGGTCTGGGCTTCGCGCAGCTCGGCCCAGTGCCAGGTGTCCGAGTTACGGTTGCCGTGGTCGAAGTTGGGCAGCTGCACCCAGTAGACGGGGAGGTGGGGCTGGGCGAACTGGGTGCGGAAGCCGGAGATCAGCGCACTCATGCGCAGGGCGTAGCCGGAGGCATGGGCGGTGTTGGACTCGCCTTGATACCAGATCGCACCGCGGAGGGCGTAGGGCGCGAGCGGAGCGATCATGCCATTGTTGAGCGCGGTGATCGTGCGGTTGGTGGCGGTGCCGGCCGGGGCTTTTGGTGCGGGCTCGGTGAAGGGTTGCTTCGTGGCCTTGGCTGCATCGCGGGCTTTTTCCCACGTGATCCGGAGGGTCTCGTAGGCAGCTTTTTCGTCGGCGGTGGGACGGGGGACTTTTTCGTGTTTAGCGAACGCTCCGGCTAGTTCGGGAGTGGTGCTGTAGGCCTCGGCTGCGATCCACGGATCGATGCCGGTGCCGCCCCAAGAACTGTTGAGGATGCCAACGGGGACGTTGAGGCGGCGGTTGAGCTCGAGTGCGAAGTAGTAGGCAACGGCGCTAAACTGGCCGGCCGTGGTGGGGCGTGCGGGAGCCCAAGTGCCTTCGACGGAAGAGGCAGGACTGTGGGCGGGAGTTTTCGCGGTTTTGAACTGGCGAATGAGCGGAAAATTGATGGCGGCGAGATCGGCCTTGGAGACAACGTAGGAGAGCGGCCATTCCATGTTGGACTGCCCGGAAGCGAGCCAGACTTCGCCGACAACGACGTCGCGGATTGTGAGCGTGTTGGTGCCTTTGACTACCAGTTCCCGCGGTGAGTCCGAGGCTGGGAGCGCGGCGAGGTTGATTCGCCAGCGGCCCGCGGTGTCGGCGGTGGTGGCGAGAGACTGTCCGGCAAACGTGACGGTGATTTTCTCGCCCGCGCTGGCGGTGCCCCAGATGGGAACGGGCTTTTCACGTTGGAGCACGGCACCGTCGGAGAACAGGGGCGCAAGCGAGACCGCTCCCGATAGCGGAGTGAGGAGTGCGCAGACGAAAATCGGGATGACCCATTTCATCGGGCGAGAGCGGGCTCGTTGAGCGCGGCGCGGAGGAGGTGCGGACGCTGGTTGTAGAGCGTGACAATCAATTCGCCGAAGAGGGTATTGGCCCAGGCGAACCAAGGGCGGGTGAAACGGCTCGCGTCGTCGGAGTTGAATGACTCGTGCATAAAGCCGGTGCCCGCGTGGGTGGCTTTTAGCTGGCGGAGGCAGGCGAGGATCTCGTCGTCGTTGATCGCGGTGATGGCCTGCAAGCTGAGCGACATCGGCCAGATGGTGTTGGGGCCTGTATGCGGACTTCCAATACCGGAACCGGCGACGCCCGATGCGTAGGACGGATTGTCGTTGCTCAAGCAGAACGCCCGTGTGCGCAAGTAGCGCGGATCGTCAGGCGTGCAGAAGCCGAGGTAGGGCAATGAGAGGAGCGAGGGGACGTTGGAGTCGTCCATGAGGACGGAGTTGCCAAGGCCATCGACTTCGTAGGCCCAGATTTCCCCATGGACGGGGTGTTGGACGACGGCGTGGGTTTCCAGGGCGCGGGAGATTTCTCCGGCGATGGTGCGCGCTTCGATCGCCAGCGTGTCGGCTTGAAGTGCCGCGAGCAGGTCAGCCGAACGGGTGAGTTCGGTGGCGAGCATGGCGTTGGCCGGCACGAGAAACGGGAGCTGCATCATGTCATCGGACGGCCGAAAACTGCAGCGCACCAAGCCGCAGTCTGCGCTCGGCTCGCGGCAACTGTGGCTGCCCAAGTGGGCGCCTGCGATACGCTGAAACGAGTAGGGTGAACGCGTGTGATCCTTGCCCACGTTTTGCTCGACCCGGATCAATACAAAGATCGCCGAGACCGCCCGTAACCACGGTCCTTTGAATGGTGACACATCGGCGGTGGCGATCCAGTAGCCGTGCGAGAGGCGCAAGAAGTAGGCGAGACTGTCGAGTTCCCATTTACGCTCATGCACGCCGGGCAGCATAAGTGTGCGATCCGTTTTCCAGTATCCAAGAACTGGATCGCGATAGAATGCGTTGGCGTAGGGATCGAGGAGAATGGATAGCGCCTGGCGACGGATGACGCCCGCGATCATCGTGCGTAGCGATTCGTCGGTCCGAGCAAGCGGGAGGTAGGGCCAGACTTGGGCCGCGGAATCGCGCAGCCACATGGCATCGATATCGCCAGTGATTACGTAGGTGTCCGGGTTGCCGTCCGTGTCGGTGCGGTGATCGACGGTCGTGTCGAGCGTGTTGGGGAGGCAGTTTTGAAACAGCCAGGCGAGCTCCGGATCGGCGATGGATGCGGAGACTTCATCGATCAGGGATTCGACACGAGCGTTGGCGAAACAGCGTTCGTCAACCGGAGGACGTTGGGACGTGAAGACGGACATGGCAGCTGCTTCTTTGGGGGCTAACGCTCGAGGTAATGCAGAGGCGAATGCACCGCTGGGTAAGAGCGGTGCGCAGAACAAAACGGTGATTTAGACCGTTGAAAACAGACGCGAATCAGACGGACTGAACCGCGCGGGGCTTGCGGCGGATACAAGCAAAAGCGAGCAAACCGGCGCCGGCGAGAAGCGCGTAGGTGGATGGCTCGGGAACGGCGGAGTAGGAAAGGATGCCAGTGGCTTCGTTGAAGGAGAGGCCGGATCCGTTGGTCCAGATGTTACCGGATTCGGTGAAGCCATTGACGACGAAGGAGCCGGAAAAGCTTTCGGTGAGAGTGCCGTTATTGACAATGGTCCAACTGTTGCCGTCTGCGAGGACTGCACCGGTGAGGTTGAAGTTAAACGAACCG
>JBEVND010000405.1:0-5937 GCA_040508285.1 Rariglobus sp.
TGCGAAGAACGCCTTACCGCAGACGCTGATCCCACGCAGAGGCCAAGCGCGCTTGCCGTAAATAAAGCACACTCGTCGCTTGCACACGAACTACCCTGCAGAGGAGCCAGCCGTCCTCAGCGCCGCGCACGCCGCCAAAAAAAGGCCGCCAAGCGCAGAACTTAGTTCTGAACTTGGCGGCCTTCGCACCTCAGCGTCTTAGGGTTAAATTCTGTTCGGTCTCGGTCGGCGTTGCCTCAGATCGCTTTGAAGACAACGGCGGCATTTTGTCCGCCGAAGCCGAGGTTGTTGCTCATAACTACCTTCACCTTGGCCTCACGGGCCACGTTGGGAACGTAGTCGAGATCGCAGTCCGGGTCGGCCTCGTGGAGGTTGATCGTCGGCGCGATCGATCCGGTCTGGATCGTCTTCACGCTGATCACGCTCTCGATACCGCCAGCCGCACCAAGGAGATGGCCGGTCATCGATTTCGTGGAGCTGATCGGGAGCGATTTTGCGCGTTCACCAAACACCCGCTTGATGGCGAGGGTTTCAAACTTGTCGTTGTAGGGCGTGCTGGTGCCGTGGGCGTTGATGTAGTCCACCTCGTCCGGCGAGATGCCGGAGGCGCGTAACGCACGGGTCATGGCCATGCCGAGGCCTTTGCCTTCGGGATCGGGCATCGTGATGTGATGCGCGTCCGCCGTGGCAGCGTAACCGGTGACTTCAGCATAGATGCGGGCGCCGCGTTTCTGAGCGTGCTCAAGCGACTCGAGAACGAGGATGCCGGCACCCTCGCCCATCACAAAACCATCGCGACCGAGCGAGAACGGACGGCTTGCCGTGGCGGGGTCGTCGTTGCGGGTGCTCATGGCGCGCATCGCGCAGAAGCTCGCGTAGGCAAACGGCGTGATGGTGGCCTCGGCACCGCCCGCGATCATCACGTCGGCGTCGCCGCGTTTGATCATGTGCATGGATTCACCGATGGCGTGCGTGCCGGTCGCACAAGCGGAGACGACACCGAAATTCGGACCACGCGCACCAATCTCGATTGCGAACATGCCGGAGCAAATGTTGCCGATCAGGGCAGGAATGGTGAATGGCGAGACCTTGCGCGGGCCGCCGTCGGCGAGTTTACGAAGCTGGGTTTCGTAGGTCATCATGCCGCCGATGCCGGAGCCGATCACGACGCCAACGCGGTCGGGATCTTCCTGCGACATATCGAGGCCGGAGTCTTTGAACGCCTGCTTGGCGGCGCAAAAACCGAAGTGCGTATAACGGTCATTACGACGCGCCTCTTTCGGATCCATGTGCTCCTCGACATTCCAGTCGCGCACCTCGGCGCCGACTTGAGTGGCGAACGGCGTGGGATCGAAAAGGGAAACGCGACCTACGCCCGGCTTACCTGCAAGCAGGCTGGCCCAGAAGGAATCGACGTCGTGACCGAGACCGTGAATGGCACCAAGACCGGTGACGACAACGCGCTGGGAGGCAGGGAGGTTTGACATGGGCTTAAACGTAAAGGGCTAAAAACAAAAAAGGCGTTCTACCAGACAGTCTCGTGAGAGGCTCGGTAGAACGCCGAAGATGAGACGTCGCTTACTTGGCGGCGGCTTTGGCAGTGATGTATTCAACAACCTGGCCAACAGTGGTGAGCTTCTCGGCGTCGGACTCGGGGATCTCGCCCTTGATCTCGTCCTTGAACTCTTCTTCGAAAGCCATGATCAGCTCGACGGTGTCGAGGGAATCGGCGCCGAGATCGTCCAGAAAGGAGGCCTGGGGAGTGATCTGCTCTTCGTTAACGTTAAGCTGGTTAACGATGATCTCTTTGACGCGTTGTTCGATGGTTTTTTGGTCGGCCATGATAGATATTACTTGAGGGTTGAAAGGGGTCACATCGCCATACCGCCGTCAACGGCAAAAACTTGGCCGGTGATGTAGGAAGATTCTTCGGAGGCGAGGAAGGCAACGGCGTGGGCGATCTCGGCGGCTTCGCCGAAACGCTGCATCGGAATGAGCGCGGTCGCGCCCTTCTGCACTTCTTCGCTCAGCTCGGCGGTCATGTCGGTCTTGATAAAGCCGGGAGCAACGACGTTGGCGGTGACGCCACGTTTCGCGAATTCCTTGGCGATCGACTTGGTGAAACCGATCATGCCGGCTTTCGCCGCGCCGTAGTTGGCCTGACCGGCGTTGCCCATGATACCGGTGACGGACGAGATGTTGATGATGCGGCCGAAACGATTGCGGCACATGGGCCAGCCAATCGCCTTGGTCCAGTGGAAGCAGCTGGTGAGGTTTGTCTGGATCACGGAGTTCCAGTCGTCGTCGGACATACGCGCAAGCAGACCGTCGCGGGTGATGCCGGCGTTGTTCACGAGGATGTCGATCTTGCCAAATTCCTTGATGAGTTCCTCGGACGCCTTGATGACGGCCGGACCGTCCGAAACGTCGACGGCGCGCGCCACGGCCTTGCCGCCCGAGGCGACGATGGACGCTGCGACGGCACCACAGGATTCAGCGGATTTGGAAACGCAGATAACCGTCACGCCTTTGGCGGCGAGGGTTTCAGCGATGGCTTTGCCGATACCACGGCCGGCGCCCGTAACGAGGGCGGTGCGATTGGTGAAAGTCATTTTAAGAGAAGTAGCGAGTAGCGGGTGATGAGTAGCGAGTAGAAGAGAAACCAGCAACGAGTAGGAGAACGGGTTGCCTGCGTGATGCTCGCTACCCGCTACTCACTACTCGCTACTTCGTGCTCAATACACGTCGCGCTGGTAGCGCTTGTCCTTCTTCATCTGCTTCACGTATTCGATGGCCTGCTCGGTGGTCATCGCGCCGTGCTGCACGATCACATCGTGGAGGGCGACATCGACGTCCTTGGCCATGCGCTTCGCATCGCCGCACACGTAGAAGTGGCCGCCGGCATTGAGCCAGCTCCAGAGCTCGGCACCCTTTTCGCGCATCTTGTCCTGCACGTAGACCTTGAGGATCTGGTCGCGCGACCAAGCGAGGTCGAGGTGGGTGACTTTGCCGTCGGCAACATACTTCTCCCACTCTTCCTGGTAAAGGTAGTCGGTGTGGCTCTTTTGGTCGCCGAAGAACACCCAGTTGCGACCCGTGGCGCCGGCGGCCACGCGGTCTTGCACGAAGGCACGGAACGGAGCGATACCGGTGCCGGGGCCAACCATGATGGCATCCTTGGAGATATCTTCCGGCGGGCCGAAGTGGGAGTTGGACACGAACACCGGAGCAGGCGTCTCGTTCACGCGCACGCGGTCAGCGAGGAACGTCGAGCAAACGCCGTGGCGTTCGCGGTGGTTGGTGGTGTAACGAACAACGGCGACCGTGAGGTGGATCTCGTTCGGGAACGCCTTCGAAGAGGAGGCGATCGAGTAGAGGCGCGGCATCAGCTTGCGCAGGTGATCAACGAATTCCTGCGGGGAGAGCTTGGTGTCCGGATAGTCGCAGAGAATGTCGATGTATTCGCGTTCATCGAGGTAACCCGCGAGTTTGTCCTTCGCATCGGGGGCGAGGAGTTCGCCGAGAGCGGCCTTGTCGGACGGATCGGTCGCCTTGGCGGCGAGCGTGTTGATGATCTTGGAGGTCGGGCTGCCCAGCGCGAGGCGGTGCGAGAGGGCGTCGCGCAGCGTGATCGGCGTGGCGAGCTTGAGCATGGCGGGCGAAACGAGTTCGTCACCGGTCGCTCCGAGCCTTTCAATGATCTCGGCAACCTCAACCGGGCGGTTGGTCGGGAAAACACCGAGGGAGTCGCCTGCTTTGTAGCTGAGGCCGCTGTCGCCGAGATCGACGACGAAGTGGCGCGTCTCCTTGGCGGAGCCTGCCTTGTTGAGCAGGCGGTTCTCGGTCACTTTGGCCGGGAACGGATTGTCTTTCGAGAATGCGGAAGTGGCGACGGGAGCTGACATAAAATCAAGAATTGAGGGAGACCGCCCCCTCCCCCGCAAGCCCTTAGTTAAGACAGACGGGACGCGAGCTTGCGTCGGCCTGCGCTTTACCGCCAACTTGATCGCTCATGAGCGAATCCGAGCCCATCCGTCTTCAAAAATACCTGGCCGAAACCGGCATCTGTTCACGCCGCGACGCCGAGGTGCTCATCCGCGAAGGTGAAGTCTGGGTAAATGCCGTCAAAGCCATCCCCGGCCAAAAGGTCACGCCCGGCCTCGATAAGGTCACCGTCAGTGGCAAGACCATTAAGAACACCAAGCCGCAGCCCAAGATCACTTTGGCCATGCACAAGCCCCGTGGGCTCGTGTGCTCCAACGACGATCCGTTCAACCCGCAGACGGTATTCGACCTCCTCCCGCGCGAGTTCTCCCGCTTCCGCTTCTTCTGCGCCGGCCGCCTCGACAAAGAAAGCGAAGGCCTGCTCATCCTCACGACCGACGGCGATCTGGCCAACCGCCTGATGCATCCGAGCAACGTCGTTATCAAGCGCTACTTCGTCTCGCTCAAAAAACCGTTTCCCAAGTCCCGCATCCCGCAGCTCGTCCGCGGTCTCACCCTCGATGGCGAACACCTCAAGGTCGAGTATGCCGCCCTCGTAAACCCGAGCAAAAGCGACGATTCCGAGAGCATGGATGTCGCGATGCATCATGGCAAAAAACGCGAGATCCGGCTCCTCTTCGGCAAGCTGGGCTACGACGTGAAACGCCTCCGCCGTTACCAGATCGGCTCCTTCCCGCTGAAAGGAATTCCTTTGCGGGCGATGAAACAACTTTCTACCAAAGAAATTAATTCCCTATTCAAAGATCCCGGCATGCATCCCCATGCGATCGCCCTTGCTCAACGCACCGCCAAAAAAAATGAAGCTTAAAGCCACTCTCTTCACCGCGCTCCTCGCCTGCGCCACCGCCGCCCTCAACGCCGCGCCGCTGTTCGAGAACACCCCGGTCTTCGCCAAGCCCGACACCACCGCATCGACGATCGCCACCCTCAAGGTCGGCTCTGAACCCGTCGTCGCCGTCGGCACGCCTGCTCCGTCTGGCTGGACCGCCGTCACGCTCAACGGCCCGCACGATGTCTTCGCCGCCAACAAAGACGTCACCAAGTCCCTCGATGTCCGCGTCGGCTCGCCCTACCTCACCGAGGCCAAGACCGACGCCGCCGTGTTCGCTCTCTCCGAGAAGACCGACATGACCGAGATCACCGATTACCGCGGCCGCTTCACCAAGTTCCGCCTCCACCGCACCGTCATTGGCTACATCAAGACCCCCGCCAACTCTGCTCCGTTCAGCACGACGGCTGCGCACACCGGCGCTCCCGCCGCCACGACTGCCGCTGCCACCGAGGGCGCAACGACCGCTCCCGTTACCCAACAAGTCGGCATCGGCCGCGCCGCACCCGTCGGCGACGGCGGCTCCAGCGCCCTGCCCCGTCTGTTCCAAGGCAAGTTCGCCTCCACCTACAGCGCGCTCCGTCCCCGTCGCCCGTATGATTTCCAACTCAACGACGAAGCCGGCGCCCGCTACGCTTACGTTGACGTGAGCAAGCTCCTCGCCACCGAGCAGATCAACAAATACGTGGACCGCACCGTTGTCGTTTACGGCACCGCCCGCACCGTCCCCGGCACCAAGGACATGGTCGTCGTCGCCGAAAGCCTCCAGCTCCGCTAAGAGACCAACTCAACGGGAACAATTGCCCACGAACCACACGCGATCGTGTGGGTTCGTGGGCTCACTTTTTAAATCATGGAACTGATCGACGGTAATCAAATCGCGGCTGAAATCATCGCCGAACTCAAAACCGAGGTCGCTGCCCTCTCCGGCCGCAAACCCTGCATCGCCCTCGTGCGCGTTGGCGAAGACCCCGCCTCCGTCTCCTACGTCAAAAAGAAGGAGAAGACCGCCGCCGACATCGGCATCGAGAGCCGCATCATTCTCCCTGCCGCCACGATCACGCAGGCCGAACTCGAAAATCTCATCGACGACCTCAACAACG
>JBEVND010000469.1:0-6670 GCA_040508285.1 Rariglobus sp.
CCATTGGTGGAACCAACAGCCTTCTGGTCGGCGGTGGCGGCAGCGGTGGCAGCGTGACATTGGTCAATGCCGGCACCTATTCGGGCGGCACCACGGTCACGGGCGCGATCGGTGGAAGTGCCGGCGCAGGCACGGTGGCGGGAGCCGCACTTTTGCAGACCAATATTTTAGCCGGCACCTCGACCACGCCGTTTGGCAGCAATCCGTCGATCATCTTGAACAACGGCGCGCTGGGCTTGGGCACGGCGGGCGTTTTGTCGGGTGGCCAGGCGGTGAACGTCACGGGTTACGACATCACTTACAACGGGCAGAATGCGATTAACCTGAGTGCAGGCGGTGGCTCGGTCGCCTTGGCGGCGAACACGCTCAATCGCGTGAACAAGGGTGTCCTGCTTTTGAATCCGACCTCGGGCACGACTTTGGGAAATACGGAAAAAGTGACGGTGACCTCCGGAGCTCCGGTCGTGACCAACGGAATGGTGGCGCCGCATTATATCAACGCGACGACGAGGAATTTCCTCACGTATGATGCGGTCAATGGATTCAAGGATATCACCTACTCGATCACCGGTGCCACGCCCAGCATTCTCGCGACTGCATCGGCGACCGATACGGTTTTCATCAACGGGGCCAACCTCAACAGCACGTTGGGTGGAAACAAGGTGATCCATGCGCTGAAGCTGTTGAACAGCAGCACCTTTAATGCGAATGCCATCGGTTCCGCCGGCGAGACGCTCACTCTCCTCAGTGGTGGTTTGATTTTGGACATGGTGGGTTCGGGAAGCGGGTTCAACTTCAGCTCGGGCAATGTCTACGCCACCATTAATTTTGGCACCGCCGAAGCGCTGATCGGGGTTTTTGGCACCGGTGCCTCGGCGAGTCTGGGCAACTCGTCGCCGTTTATTGGCACGGGCGGTCTCACGATCTACGGCAATGGCAACGCACAAGGAGCCAACATCCTCATCACCGGTGGCGTCACGATCGCCGGAGGCAAGTTTACGGTCGGCAGCACCAACGGCATCAACACCAACAACCAGTTGACGATCGATAAGGCGGGCACGCTCCAGTTTAGCAATCAGAGCCAGCAATTCCTGGGTCTCTCCGGCGAAGGTTTGATCAATGCCATCTCGGGTTCGGGAACGCTGACCCTCGACGGTTTGACCGGCACGGGCACGACCACCTTCAGCGGACTTATCCAGAACGGAGGCGGAACCGTGTCGCTGACCAAAAATGGTGCGAGCACCCAGGTCTTGACTGGCACGAATACCAATACCGGAACGACCACGATCAACGGAGGCACTCTGCGCCTCGATTTCTCGGCGGCCGACGCGCCTGTTAATAACATCCTCAACAATTCCACCAATACTTCCGCTCTCGTCCTGGGCGGCGGCAGGCTCGATGTCGTCGGTGCTGGCGGCGCGACCAACAGCCAGCAGTTTAACGGTCTGACCCTGAACGGTGGGAATTCTTCGATCACCGTATCCTCCGGCCCGGGTGGCACGGCAAACGTCAGCCTCGGCTCCACCCTCACGCGCAATATCGGCGGCACGGTCAACTTTGCGCCCGCGGCATCCGGTTCCATTTCCACGGCCGCGACCACGACCCTGACCAACGGCGTCTTGAGTGCATCGGCTTCCAATCCCACAGCCTTCGCCACTGTTAACGGCACCGACTGGGCCACGGTTTCGGGCGGTGTCATCGGCGCGTTATCCGCCTACACCACTGGCAACGCCAACTACACGGCCGCGAACAATGTCGATGTCACTGCCGGCGATTCGGTGGCCGGTTCAACCGTCAATACCCTGCGTTTTAACTCGGCTGCGACGGATCTCACGCTCTCCGGCGTCAACACCGTGAACACCGGCGGCATCCTGGTGACGGCCGCGTCCACGGGCTCGTCGATCAACGGCGGCACACTTCGTTCCAACACCGGCAACGAACTTGTCATCGTCAACAATGGCGGGCTCACCGTGGGCTCGGTCATCGCCAATGGCGCCGCCGCCAGCGTGCTCACGCTCTCCGGTTCGGGCACGACCACGTTGGATGCAGCCAATACGTTCACCGGTAATGCCTACATCAACTCAGGCACCGTTGTGGTGAATAACGCCGCCGCTTTCGGAACCACGGGCGGCACGCTCAACCTCAACGGCGGCACGCTGCAGAGCGGATCGACGGTGACGCTCAATGCCAAGGCCATCGCGCTGAACCGGAACTTCACGATTGGCGGCGGCAATGCTCTGACGTTGAGCGGTGTGCTGACGAACAACAGCAGTTCAAATACCCTGACGGTCAACAATAGCGCAGCCACCGCGCTCACCGGCGGAGTGGTGCTTTCGAGCACGCTTAACGTCGCCGGCTCAGGCAACCTCACCACGAGCGGCGTAATCTCCTCCACGGGCGGCCTGACCTATTCAGGCACCGGCACGATGACCCTTGCGAATGTCGCGAGCACCTACACCGGCGTTACCCGCGTGAACAATGGCACGGTGAGCGTAGGCACGCTGGGCGCGGGCGGTGCGGCGAGCGGAATTGGTCAATCCACCAACGCCGCGGCCAACGTCGTCCTCGACGGCGGCACGCTCAGATATACCGGCGCCACGGCCTCCACGGACCGTCTGTTCAGCGTGGGCGGTTCCGGCGGCACCCTGGATGCGTCGGGCATCGGGGCGGTCACGTTTAGCAATGCCGGCGCCATCGGCTTCGCGAATACGCCTGGTACGCGCACCTTGACGCTTGGCGGCACCAATACGGGTGCGAATACGCTGAATCCGATAATTGGAGACCACCTTGGGCTTTATGCGACGAGCCTGAGCAAGACCGGTGCCGGTCGCTGGGTTCTGGGTGGTGTCAACACCTACACGGGTAACACATCGATCGATAATGGCACGCTCGCCTTGGGTTCCGGAGGTGCGATCAACGCCAATTCGGCAATCACCGTCGCAGCTGGTGCAATCTTCGACACGACGGCGCAGAGCTACACATTCAGCACGGTGAAAACGACGACCATCGGGGTGAATGCTACGGGCGCGGGTCTCATCAACGCGGCTGCAGTGACTTTCAGCAACGCCAAGCTGGTGTTGGACTTCGGCTCCACTTCGTCGCTGCTGGCCTCATATACCATTTTGGTGAAAAGTGGTGCTGTCGGCGATTTCCAAAACGTATCCGCGATTGGCACCAGTGTGAGCGGTTCGTTCCTCGACGCGGGCTCAGGCAACTGGACGCTGACGGCCGGTGGTTACGATCTGACCTTCAGCCAGTCTCTGGGCACTCTCACGGCCAGTGCCGTTCCCGAGCCCGCCACTTATGCGATGATCTTCGGTGCGCTTGCGTTGACCGGCGCAGTCGCGCGCCGACGTTCGGTTCGCTGTTAATCGGGGACAGGCTGGACTCCTGCAGTCTGATCACGCCTCCGCGGCTTTGTCCTCGGAGGCGTTTTTATGTGTCAACGAATCGGTAGGGATCGCGACTATCTGCCGGTGGCTCAGGTTCGAAGGAGCACAATTCGCCCGCACGTCTCGGTGCAATCCAGTGCGGGCTGGTTCGGGGAATCTCTGCCGCTGTCGATGAAGTCAGCCGGCTTTCAATCTCGGTGGCAGCTGGTAAGTGCCTTGGGGTTTCAGCGGAGAGAGCCGCACTGAACCGGGGGTTTTCAGCCGGCGACGAGATCAGGTCTGTGTGTAATTGCAGCGCAGTCCAACTCTTGCTCTCAAATTTCCCAGCGGTCCGCTGCGACGAGGTGCTTACTCAACCGGTAAGGTCTCGACCGCCTGTTTTGCTAGAAAAGCCGCTTTTTCAGAAGGGCTGTTTGCTTCCGGCGGGAAGTTCAGGAGGCGCCAGCGCACGGTCCATTCACGGGTTTCGCCCTTCGCCAAAAACCACGTGGGGCTGAGGGCTTCGAGTTCGTAGGTGCCCGTCTCGATATCCATGAACGCTTCAAGGCTGCAGGCGTCCAGATAGAGTTCGTCGGCCAGGTATTTAATTTCCTGCAAGAAAGCAGAGTGACCACTCACCAACGCGATCCAACGACCGTAGGTGCCCACTTTCATCGAACCTTCCTTGGGAGCGTGGACTTGGAGGATGCGGGTATCCGGCAAGAGCGACGCAGCGGGCTTGGTCGTGAAGGTGGTGCCCGCCCAGGTCCGGTAGGGCTGGTAGCCGTCGTGCTTCACGCGCGCGTCGGATTCCATGAGCATGTAGTCGCCTTTGCGCACGCCGGTGACGGTCCACACGTGGATGGGGAATTTGCTCTCGGACAGGCGCTCGACGCGGTAGGTGTGCAGCACGTCGGAGGTTTTGCCGACGAGCTCGATGCGATGGGTGACCTGCAGGCCTAGTTGAGGACTGACGCCGCTGCGCATTTCGAGCGTGGTCGCGGTTTTGGAGATCAGCTCCCAAGGTTGACCGTCGATGATCGGATCGAAACCGTTGTTACGGTAGATCTGGTAATTGAGGGTTTGGGACGTAGGCCACATGCGGTCGCCGCCCCAAGGATTCCAGTTCCAGCCGGGGTTGGGGACTTCATCGTGAACGACAATCCAGTTGGGCTCACCGGCGCGTTGAAAAGAAGTGATGCGCCCTACGCGAAGCGCGACATTGAGAGATACCGCGCCGTTATCGAGCGTCGTGACCGGGCCGAGCTGAACGAACTCGGCTCGTGCGGAGAGGCCCAATGAGAGTCCTAAAAAAAACGATATTAACCAGCATCTCATGAAGAATGTTGTTTCGTTTAGGATTACGTTGGATCGGACCAGGCGCGGCAGGTGATTTATCGAGTCCCGTTTAAAGCAACTGTCGGCGACTGTCCTTGGGTTTTTTCACGTGGCACGTGATCGAAGACATTGGTGATGTTCACGTCTACAGGATTAGGGACGTCTTCAGTAGGGACTACGTCCGTCATAACAATGGTTGAGCGAGCGTTGGGGAGAATTCCCTGAGGGCAACTGACGCGTAAGATCCATCCGTCGGATTCATGAAGTGCGACCTTAAAGCGAACGGAACCGCGTTTTGCGGGATAGGCGAATACTTGAGATTGTCCAGATGCGAGCTCAGCAGTTTCTGACTCCAATTGAACTGCGGCGTGGCGTCTCGAAAAATTGAATACGCGGACAGTCTTTACGGGATGCGCCTCCCAGGAATCATCAACGACGATGGCCGTGATCCGGCTGGTGTCGGTGGAGCCTGGTGGGGACGACATGACAACCAGATAAGGCCCGCCTTTGCCTAGGCGGGCATCGGTCACGGGCACGCGACGGGGTTTGCCTCCAGGCTCAGTGGAGGGGACTTCCCGGTAAAATGAAACGACACCGCTGGCAGGGCTTTTATAGGGGATGGACAGGCTGGAGCCGCCAGCGGCAACCGATACCGGTTTGCCGGGAGCAAGATCGTAAGAAAGCCCCGTGACGGCGGAGCCAATGGCAATCATACGAAACACCACCGGTGTCTCTTCGGGCTGCGCGGCGCGCACCAAAGAGTTACCGAGGAGAATGCCGACGATCAGTGCCAGCCGTGCGATTAAATGTCGTTGGAGGTAAGCCATCGGAAGGAAACGATTTTGAATTTGCGGCCGAACTTCTGGTTTGTGGTTTTGGCAGTAGAGTTCGGAAGAGTGTCGAGGCTGACTTCGGAATTAATCGAAGAATCCACGTAATCAGGGATGCGTTGGACAACGGCTTCGCACCACGCGCGGCCCGTGATAACCGGATTGGTTGCGGTGGAGTTAACGTAGTCGCGAACTTCGCCGTAGGTGCGGACGACGAAGGTATCGGAGCGTGCGGAGAGATTATTTCCGATGGCGGATAAAACGTCGGCTTGAGTAAGAAACTGGGGGGCAAACGCGGAGACGGCGCTGTAGGGAGCAGTGGTGGTAGGTGCGCCTCCGGTGGCACTTCCTGTGGCGAAGGCGTTGGGATAGGTCAACGAGACCAGCGGGGAATTGAGCGGATTGGTAGGATTGGGAGCAGTCGCAGCGGTGCCGTCGTTAATGGCCTCCGTGCCGGTGGGTGTGGCATCTAGCGCGGCTTGCAGGGTGCCCTTGAGGCGCTTGTCATTTGTCAGAGGGAACGTGCCATTATCGGAGAGCCTCCGGTTGACGAAATCGCCTATCGAAACAAAGGGACCGCGGTTACGGATCTCCGCGACGATATTTTTGGCAAACCGGGCAATCTGTTCATCAGTCAATTTTCGATACCCTTGCCATACGCTCGCAGTAGAGTTGGTGGTGGGTTTGGAGAACCGTGAGAAGACGGCTTTGTTATGCGCCGTTCCTCCGGTATTGGCTCCCGTAGGGTCGTAGGAAAGCTGGTTGTTACCGCCCAAGACAGCTCGCCAGGCTTGTTCCGACGTAGAGTTTATATTCAAACCGCCGGCAATGAGGAGGTGCGCGGCCGCCTTGTCCGCATCGCGCATCGTGGCGGGAGCAACGGTAGCGTCACCATAGGGAACATGTCGTGGATTGGGAAGAACGGCGGGAAGCGCTGTTCCGGGAGTTATGCTGGCGTCGGCGAGGGTGCCGGTGCCGCGGTTGGGGACAGTTGAGACGAAATATCGATCCCAGAGTGCGCGATTAATCAGCCAGGACTGATCGTAGAAAGCTGTGTAGGTCCCGTCCGCGTAGGCAGAGCTGTTGCTGCTGGCCAGTCGCACTACAGCTCCCGGAGAACCTGAAAAAGGG
>JBEVND010000486.1:0-3413 GCA_040508285.1 Rariglobus sp.
AGCGAATTGATGCGTCGGGTGAATCTGCGCGCCGTTGAGCGTCTCGTTGTAGACGGAATTGTCCTCGCGCCCGATGTGGTGGCTGACGCCCGCCTTCGCGAGCAAGTCGCCTTCATAGGTCGCGTCGATGAATACGGCGGCGCTGATAACGAGACCGCTTTCCGTGGTCAGAGAGACGATGCGCGTGCCAGCCTTCTTGACGGCTGCGAGATATTGGCGGCGGTGAACAACGACGCCGGCCTGAGTGATCAGTTCATTAAACACCGCCGAGGCGACGTGCGGCTCGAATGTCCATGCCTCGGGCACACCGTAGTGGGCACCAACCTTGCGGTAGAACTCGCGCGCGATGCCGCCGATCGCGGCTTTGTTGCCGATGTCGGTGTAACCGAGGCCCGAGGCCGTCATGCCGCCGATCTCCGCGGCGGGTTCGATCACGACGGCTTTCAAGCCAAGGCGCGCCGCTTCCACGGCGGCCATGACGCCACCGGCGGTGCCGCCGTAAACGCACACGTCAAAGTTGAATTCGCCCGAGGGACCTTGGATCGCGAATAGAGGATGATGGTAGCAGAGCATGGGAAAAAGTGAGCGAGCCCGCGGTTTCGCTTCAGGGCGTCGAGAGACGAATGGCGTCGGCGATGACGAATCCGCTGGTGCCTTGGTTGCGGATGGTCACGGCCGAGGTGGCGGGATCCAGTTCGTAGGTCCCGAGCGGATACCACATGCCGTTAAACGCCTGTTGGTTTACCGTGAGGTTCACGGTCGAGCCGTTCGCCAGGACGATGTCGACCGGCACGCTCGCCGAGCGGTTCAGGTCGGAGGTCCAGCGGGCGTAGACTTTGTAGGAGCCCGTCGCTGCGATGGGTGTAGCAAAACGCACCGACTTGGCGCCTTTACCCCCGTTGCCGTCGTTAAGGTAATTGGTCCCGTGATAGCCGGGCGAAGTGCTGGACGCGGTCCAGGGGCCGGTGATCGTCACGTGGGCGGTGTCGGTGTTGTCCACGATCACGTCCTGCGGCAGCGGTTCGAAGCGGACGGCGTCGGCCACAACGTAACCGATGGTGCCTTGGTTGCGGATGACGACGGCGGCGTTGGTCTTGGAAAGCGTGTAGGTGCCAAGCAAATACCAAGTGCCGCCGTTGGTCGTCTGGTTGACGGACACGGTGCTGGTGGAGCCGTCGGCTTTGATGACATCAATGGGAACGGCGGTGGCGCGATTGGCGTGGGCGGCCCAGCGGGCGTAGACGCGATAGGAACCGGAGTGGAGAAGCGACGGCGTATAGCGCATCGACTTCAGGCCTTTGCCGTTGCTGTTGTCGTGCAGGTAGTCGACGCCGTGATAGCCGGAAGACGCGGAGGACGTCATCCAGTCGCCGGTTTTAACCACCCGCGCGGTGTCGGTGTTGTCAACGATCACGCCGGGCGCGTAGTCGTTGCGTGGAAAGCGGAACACGTGCGCGCTCATCGCGGGAAACGAATAGGTGAACGCGGTGCCGTAGCTTGTGGCGGCGCCCGCGAGCGGCGTGTCGGATGCGGTGAGCTTGAAGAGCGTGGGCGCGCCGACGGAGGCGTTGGCGAGATTGACCGTCGAGGTGATGGCCGAGGTGTTGCGGTTGATCACCTGCACGTAGACGAACTGCTCGTCGCGCGTGCCGGTCACCACGAGATGCGAATCGTTGCTGGTCTGCGCGAGGATTTCGGTGCCGGTGAGGTTGCCGTGGATGTAGGCGGCCCAGAAGGGAAAGCTGCGGTTCTTCGCAGAGTCGAAATAGCCGAGCCAGCCGCCGCCGGTGCCGTTGTTGTAGGTATCGAATTGGAAACCGGTCGTCAGGCGGCTGCGCGGGTTGTAGATCGAGTAATTGTTCGCGAGCATGAACCAGAGGCCCTGCGTGATGGTGAACCGGTATTCGTTCACGTTTTTGAACAGGTTCATCTCGGTCACGCCGGTGCCGACGGTCGCGGGGACGCCGCGGGCGTTCATCTCGTTCTGCAACGCTTTTTCACCGCGCGAGTTTCCGGCCGTGTGGTTGAAATGAACCTGCTCGATGGAGGCGTTCAGCAGGTTGTAGGCGGTGTCCGCCACTGGCGATTCCCACGGGTAGATCATCGCGTAGGTGTGGCGCGTGACGATGTCGACCTGGTCTTTGCAGGCGGAGAGGAAGTCGCGCATCAACGTGTCGCGAAAGCCGCCGAAACCGTAGTCCCAGCTCACGACCGGGCCGCACAACACGACATTGGCGCGCACGCCGGACGCGGTCAGCTGGTTGTGGATGGATTGGAAGAGGTCGATGTATTCCTGGCTGCTTTCAACCTGGTAGTTGACGTTGATGTCGGGCTCGTTGCCGACCTCCCAGAACTGATGCGTGAGATTGTAGGGCGGAGCTTTGTAGCGCTGGACCAGATACGCCATGTTGGTGGCGTGCGTGCCGCCGGGCGTGCCGTCGAGCTTGAGCAACTTGGCGTAGAAAACAGAGTCCTTCGCCTTGCTGTTGGCTCGGCCGATATTGTTGATGCCTTGGATGAAGAGCGGCGTGCCTCCCATCGCGAGGATCCGGGTCACGCGCTCGTCTAGGTCGGCCAGCGTGTGGGTGTTGACGCTGTCGACCGGATACGCGGCGGTGCGGACCACGCCGACTTTCGCGAATTCCATTTCCGCCGAGTAGTCGGGCGAGGTGGACGTCCAGAATTTGGGCGTGACGCAGACGCCGGCAAGGCCGATGCGGATGTCGCCGATCTTGCTGGCGTTGTCTACCGTGACGGCGGCCTGAACAGAAAAAACGGCAATGAGCGTCGAGAAAAACAAAACGAACCTGCGGGCAAAGAACGTGGATAGCGGGGTGGTGATCATGGGGTAAGGGGTAAGAGAAAGCGGCTCGCCGGGGCGCGAGCGTCGATCAGAGCGTCCGCAAGATCTCCGCGAGGGACAGCTCGGCGCCGCAGATGACCGAGTCGGCTGCGCCGTAGTAAAGCGTGAGACGGTCGCCCTCGAGCACGTGGCCGTTGGTGAAAACGACGTTGCCGAAAAATCCGTTGCGCTCGTAGGACTCGACGGGAGTCATCAGAGGCTCGCGGCTGCGGGCGATCACACGACGGGGATTGTTCAAATCGAGGAGGAGCCCGCCGAGGCAGTAGCGGCCGTTGCGATCCGCGCCGTGATAAATCGAAAGCCAGCCGCGGTCGGTTTTGAGGGGCGCGGCACCTGCGCCGATGCGCTCGCTATCCCAATGGCCGGGGCGTGTGGTGGCGATGCAGGTGTGGCCGCCCCAATGCAGCATATCGGGCGACTCGGCCAACCAGATGAAATTGCCACCCGGGCCAAGGCCGCTCGGGCGGTGCAACAGCCAGTGACGTCCGCCCACCTTTTCGGGGAAGAGGCCGACGTCTTTGTTGTGCGGCGGGAGGATCAGGCCGTGACG
>JBEVND010000487.1:0-5087 GCA_040508285.1 Rariglobus sp.
GAGATTGTGGACAAGGGCGAGGCTGAGCTCGACGGTGTCAAATGCCGCAAACTCGTCATGAGCTACGGTGCCGGAATCGAATTTATCCGCTACTTCGAGATCGCGACCGGTCGCCTGCTCCTGACCGAAACGATGCCTGTCGGCGCCATTCGCGAAGAAGGCGAGATCATGGTCGCCGGTATTCGTTTTCCGCAAAAACTTATCGCGACCGGTCCCGCAAGTGCCGACGGCAAAGCGCGCGTGATCACGATCACCTTCGACCGCATCGCGCTCAACGAAACTTTTCCCGCCAGCACCTTTGAGCAGCCGCTCCTCAGCGGCCCTCGTTAATCCCTCCGTTCCGTTTACCCAAACTCCGTGCGACTCCTCCGAACCTCCTCCAAAACGTTCCAGTCCGATCTCGCCGATTTCTGCCGCAGCGCAGCCGCGACGAAGGAAATCCAAGACAGTGTCGCCGCCATCCTCGCCGATGTGCGCCACCGCAGCGACGAAGCCGTCGCCTACTACGCGGCCAAATTCGACGGTGCCAAACTCCGCGCCCGCGAGTTCCGCCTGAAACCCACCGATCTCGAAGCCGCTTTCAAAGCGCTGCCCGTTGCCAACCGCAAGGCCATGGAGGCCGCCCACGAGAACATCGTCGCCTTCAACAAAAAAGGCCTGCCCGCTGATTGGACCGGCAAGAACAAGCAGGGCGCCGAGGTCGGCGAAGTTTTCCACCCGATCCGCCGCGTCGGCATCTACGTCCCCGGCGGCCAGGTACCGCTCGTCTCGACCGTGCTCATGACGGCAACGCTCGCGAAACTCGCGGGCTGCCCCGAGATCGCCGTCTTCACGCCGTCCGATCCATCGGGCAAAGTCGCCCCCGGCTTGCTCGCTGCGCTGCACCTCGTCGGCGTCGATGAAGTTTACCGCATCGGCGGCGTCCAGGCCATTGGCGCGATGGCCTACGGCACGACCAATGTCGTGGCCGTCGATAAAGTTTTCGGCCCCGGCAACGCCTACGTCTGCGAAGCCAAGCGCCAGGTCTTCGGCACCGTGGGGGTCGATTCTCTTCCCGGCCCGAGCGAGGTTATGATCATCGCCGACGAATCCGCGAATGTGTCCTTCGCCGCCGCCGATCTTCTGGCCCAAGCTGAACACGGCACCGGTCGCGAAAAAATCTATCTCGTCGCCACCTCCGCCGAGCTGCTCAAAGACATCGGCGAAGAAGTGCAGTCGCAGCTCAAGCTCATCTCGCGCTCCGAAAAAACCACGCGGGTCCTCTCTCAAGGTTTCATCGCGATTCAGGTCAAGACGCTGGACGAAGCCGTCAAGGTCGCCAACTACGTCGCACCTGAGCACCTTGAATTGCTCGTGAAAGACAGCGCCCACAAAACGCTTCTCCGCGACATCACGACCGCGGGAGCGATCATGCTCGGGAACCACACGCCCACGGCGCTCGGCGACTTCGTTGCGGGCCCCAGCCACGTGTTGCCCACGGGCCGCGCCGGTCGTTTTTTCAGCGGACTGCGCGTCGCCGATTTTATGCGTCGCACCAGCGTCATTCGCTACGACAAAGCCTCCGTGAAGAAAGCCGAACCGATCGTCTCCGCATTTGCGGCGATGGAGAAACTCGACGCACACGGTCGCAGCGTGAAGATCCGCGCCCTTTAAAAGGTAGGGCGGGACCGCTGGGCCCGCCGCGAACACGGACGGCCCTGCGGTCCGTCCCTACCTCCCGACCATTCCATGTCCTCTTCCTTTTCCGTTCCCGCTCTCCCGCACATCCAGAAGCTCCACGCCTACACGCCCGGCCTTCAGCCGACGGAGTCGGGTTGGGTAAAACTCAATACCAACGAGTGTCCCTACGGCCCGAGCCCGCGCGCTGCTGAAGCGATCCGCAAAGAGATCGCTGACGAAGGCGAATTGCTCCGCCTTTACCCCAACCCAAAGAGCACGCCTCTCCGCCAGTTCGTCGCGAAGAGCCACGGCTTATCCGAGGAAAACGTGCTCATCGGCAACGGCTCCGATGACGTGCTTAATCTGCTCGTGCGCGTCTTCGGCGGTCCTGAGGCTGTCACCGGTTTCACGCTCCCGAGCTACTCGCTTTATCCCGTGTTGGTTGCGATCAACGATGGCGCGACCACGACCATCGAGTTCGATCGTTCGATGAAATTACCCGTGGACAAAATCGCGGCTTCTGGAGCACGCGCATTTTTTCTTACGTCACCCAACGCCCCGACCGGAGTCGCGTTCACCAACGCCGATCTTTCCGCCGTTCTGGATAAATTCTCCGGCGTGCTCGTGGTCGACGAGGCCTACGCTCCGTTCGCGAAACAAAACGCCGTAGCGTTGCTCGCCCGTTACCCGAATCTCGTGATCACGCGCACGCTTTCAAAGGCGCATGCACTCGCCGGCATCCGCGTCGGCTACGCGCTCGCGAGTGCGCAAATCATCGAGCTCCTCGATCGCGTGCGCGACAGCTACAACGTAAACCGTCTCTCGCAGGCCGCCGCGCTCGCCGCACTCAGCGATACCGGCTACTACGACGCGATCATCGGGAAAATCATTTATACCCGCGATTATTGGGTGACCGACTGGGTGGATCGTCTTGGTTGGTTCATCTATCCTACGCAGACGAATTTCATCTTTGCGGAGCCAAAAAACTCCAAAGGCGAAACCGGTCCGGCCGTCGCGAAATCGCTCTACGATTTCCTCCTCTCGCGGAAGATCCTCGTGCGTGCGTTTCCGAACCACGCCTTGACCGCACCGTTCCTGCGAATCAGCGTCGGCAGCGACGACGAAATGTTCGCCGTTAACTCAGCAATCGAAGCATGGCTCGCAACGTAACACTCACCCGCAAGACCGCCGAAACCGACATCGCGCTCACCCTCGCCGTGGACGGCAGCGGTGTATCCAAAATCGCCACCGGCGTCCCGTTTTTCGACCACATGCTCACGCTGTTCGCGAAGCATGGTTTGTTCGACCTCGACGTGAAGTGCGTGGGCGACATCGATGTCGACTATCACCACACCGTCGAAGACGTCGGCCTCGTGCTGGGTGATGCTTTCAAGCAGGCGCTCGGCGATAAACTCGGTATCCGTCGCTACGGTTTTTTCCTGCTGCCCATGGATGAGTCGCTGGCGCGCGTCGCCGTGGACATCGGTGGCCGCCCGCACTTGGTTTATCAAGTCGAGGCGCCCACGCAGTTTGTGCGCGATTTCAATATCATCCTCGTGAAGGAGTTCGCCCGCGCGTTCAGCAATGCGCTCGGTTGCAACCTACACATCACACTCGAATACGGCGAAGAGCCGCATCACGTGGCCGAGGCGATCTTCAAAGGCCTGGCGCGCGCGCTCGATGTCGCCACGCAGATCGATCCGCGCACGGTCGGTCAGTTGCCTTCGTCCAAGGGTAAAATCTAAACGGCCGCGCTGGCGGTTTTTTGCCGTCGCGTCTAGCGTTACGTCGCCATGCCCATCATCGCCGTCATCGACAACGGACTCTGCAATCTCGGTAGCGTCACCAAGGCCTTTGAGGTCGTGGGCGCCGAGGTCAAAGTCGTGCGCACGCCCGCCGAGGTGATTGCTTCGGGTGCCGATGGCCTGGTATTGCCTGGCGTGGGTGCGCTGGCGGATTGCGTGGCCTCGCTCAAAGCCAGCGGCCTTGCCGAATCCGTGCGTGAGTGGATCGCCGCCGATCGCCCATTTCTCGGCGTGTGCCTTGGTATGCAGGCGCTGTTCGATTACTCGGAAGAGGGCGGCGGCCACACCGCAGGCCTTGGCATCTTTCCCGGCAAGGTCGTGAAATTTCAACTACCGCCCGAGTTCAAAGTTCCCCACATGGGCTGGAACACGGTTCGGTTCGTGCAATGTGGTTCGCCCCTGCAGGCGGGCCTCCAGTCGGACGGCGAATCGTTCTACTTCGTTCACAGTTTTCACTGCGTGCCCGAGGATCCCTCGCTTGTGTTGGCCGACTGTAACTACGGTGGTCAATTCACGGCGGCGATTGCGCGGGGTCGTTGCTTTGCCACGCAATTCCACCCCGAGAAGAGCCAGTCAAAGGGGCTGCAAATCTACCGGAGTTTTACCGCGGTCGCGGCCTTGGCTGCGTCTCAATCACGGTCGGTTTAAGGACGCTCGGTTAGCATCTTTGCTAACGTCCCGCGTTCTGGGACTTATTGGCGTGTTAAGTTACGCAACACGCTGCGTCTTTGCTTTGCATCCGGTGTGAATTTTGCTCTGTTCGACAGGATATTATGGCTAACACTGCTACCCTGAAGTTAGAGGATAAGGAAATCACTTTGCCGGTTGTGATCGGTTCTGAAGGCGAAAAAGCCATAGATATCGCCAAGTTGCGCGCCGACACCGGCTTCATCACTTTTGACGACGGCTTCGGCAACACCGGTTCCTGCACCAGCAAGGTCACCTACATTGATGGCGAGGCCGGTATTCTGCGTTACCGCGGTTATCCCATCGAACAGCTCGCGGAGAAGTCCAGCTTTGTGGAGACCGCCTACCTCGTCATGAATGGCGAGCTGCCCACTTCGGAACAGCGCTCCAAGTTCTCGGGCTTGCTGACCGAGCACGCTCCGTTGCGCGAAGGCATGGTGCGTTTCATCCAGAGCTTCCCGCGTGATGCGCATCCGATGGCAGTGCTCTCCGCGACGATCAACGCTCTCGGCGCCTACTATCCCCATCTCGCGAGCAACAATCACCAGAACGACCTCGAGCACTTTGACGAGGCCGCCGCCATCGCGATCTCCAAGGTGCGCACGATCGCCGCGCATTCGTATCGGGTGAACAACGGCAAGCCGCTCAACTACCCGAAGCCCAAGCTCGGCTACTGTGAGAACTTCCTGCACCTGATGTTCTCGGATCCGTATAACGAGTTCGTTCCTACGGCTGAAGTCGCCTCCGCGCTGAACCTTTTCCTGCTCCTCCACGCCGACCACGAGCAGAACTGCTCGACCTCGACCGTGCGCATGGTCGCCTCCGCAGGCGCCAACCTGTTTGCCTCCGTTTCCGCCGGCGTAAACGCGCTCTGGGGCCCGCTCCACGGCGGCGCCAACATGGCCGTGCTGGAAATGCTCCAGAACATCCACAACG
>JBEVND010000496.1:0-4918 GCA_040508285.1 Rariglobus sp.
GCCCTCGAACGCTCGGCGGCCTATCGCGGTGTGTATCACGTGCTCCACGGAAAACTTTCGCCGATCCACGGCGTGGGCCCGTCGGACTTGAATCTTTCGGCTTTGCTGGCGCGCGCCGCAGCGGGCGAAGTGACGGAGTTGATCCTCGCGTTGTCCAACGACGTGGAAGGCGAAGCGACGTGCCACTACTTGACCGAACACCTGGCCGCAGGCGCAGGCATCAAAGTAACGCGCATCGGCTTCGGCCTGCCAAGTGGCGGCGGTGTATTGTATGCCGACTCGGTGACGTTGAAGAGCGCGCTCGATGCGCGTCGCGAATATTCATGATTGCGAGCCGGGTTCACCCGGTTTTGATCACGACTCAGACAGCTGAACGCGGGTGTAGTATACCGGCTATTATGTGTCCTTCCCAAGGATGAGAAGAGGGTTCGACTCCCTCCACCCGCACCACTAAACAAAAGCGAGTTCTGTTTTGCTCGGGGCTCTCACGAACGCTTGGCTCGATAGTCTATAGTGGGAGCAATGGATCAGTAGGCGATTCGCTCAACTCTTCGGAGTGCGGGTGATCATCGCTGAGGCCGCGGCCAATTTTTCCAGCAGTTCGGCGCGGGGAACGGGCTTGGCCATAAAGTCGTCCATGCCGGCCTCAAGACAGGCGGCGCGTTCGTCGGCCATGGCACCGGCGGTGAGTGCGATCACGCGGGTGCGGCGATTGAGTTCTCCGGCGTCGCCCGAGCGCAGACGGCGAGTGGCTTCGTGGCCATCAATGTCCGGCATCTGCACATCCATCATGATGAGTTCGAATTTTTTCTCACTAAGCCGTGACAACGCTTCGGCGGCTTCGGCAAACGCCTCGGGCGCGTAGCCGAGCGAACGCAGGGTGGCGGCGATCACTTTCAGATTCACGGGATTGTCGTCCACGACGAGCAGGCTCAGCGTATGTTCGCGGGCAAACGACGCTGCGGTCTGTTGGGCGGTTGTAGATGCGGCGTTGGCCAACTGAGTGTCGTTGGCGCGGAGCAAGGAGCGCGCGGCTGACGCGGCGAAGGAGTGATTGCGGATCGGCTTGAGGATAACGGCGTCGAAGAGCTCGAGCGGCTTTTCGTCGGGCTCTGGTTGAGCGGAGGCGACGAGGAGGAGCGGCAGTTGTCGGCCTTCCGGGCGGAGGCGAATTTGCCGCGCGAGTTCGATGCCGTTCATGCCGGGCATGATGTAGTCAAGCACGGCGAGATCGAAGCGTTGCCGGTCGAACGCATCGAGCGCGGTTGAGGCGGAGCGCACTGAGACGACCTCTGCGCCGTGCTGCGCGAAGATGGATTCGAGGAGGTGTTGGTTGGCGACGAGATCGTCGACCACGAGAATCTTTTTGCCGCGCAGGGCACGCGCAGTCTCGGTTGAGTTCGAAAGCGAGCGGGAGCGTAATTCGTCGGTCACGTCGGCCTCGGTGACCGGGAGCGCGAAATGAAAATCGCTGCCCTTGCCGGGAAAACTGGTGACCTCGATTTCGCCGCCCATCAGCGCGATCAATCGCTGGGAAATGGCGAGCCCGAGGCCGGTGCCGCCGTAAGTGCGCG
Source organism: Rariglobus sp. (assembly GCA_040508285.1). Lineage (GTDB taxonomy): Bacteria > Verrucomicrobiota > Verrucomicrobiia > Opitutales > Opitutaceae > Rariglobus. The sequence continues at coordinate 1,575 of JBEVND010000496.1, forward strand.
CGACCGAGACGTCCACTTGGGAGAACGCTTTGAAGAGCTTGTCTTGTCGCTCGGTCGGAATGCCGATGCCAGTGTCGCGCACGTGAAGGGCAAGGAGGGGGATGCTGTCGGGCGTTTCGGTCGTCCATGCCGCGGAGATGGCCACGTGGCCGGTCGCAGTGAACTTGATGGCGTTGCCCACGAGGTTGAGCAGCACTTGGCGCAGACGCGAGCCGTCGGCCAAAATGCCTTCGGGCACCTCGGGCTCGATTGAGTAAACGAGTTCGAGGGTCTTGGCGCGCGCTTGCACGGCAAGGATGTCGAGCACGTCTTCGATCAACAGCCGCAATGCTACGGGGCGGATCTCAAGTTCGGTGCGTCCGGCCTCCAGCTTTGAGAAGTCGAGAATGTCGTTGATGATCACGAGCAGCGCTTCGCCCGAGGTGAGGATGGTGCGCGCGTAGTCGCGTTGTTGATCGTCTAGGTGCGTCTCCGTCAGCAGATGCGCGAAACCGATGACGCCGTTCATCGGAGTGCGGATCTCATGACTCATCATCGCGAGGAATCGACTCTTGGCGCGGGCGGCGTCCTCGGCGGCTTCGCGGGCGAGGACCAGCTCGGTGATATCGGTTTCGATCACGACAAAGGCCACGGGCTGGCCGTTGCGGTCGAGATAAGGAAACACCGTGGTGTCGACCCAGAACGGGTGTCCGTCTTTCGCTTGCAGCGAAAAGCTGCCATGCCAGACCTCGCCGGTTGCAATGGCCGACCACGGAGGAGTCGAGGCCTCTGGGCCCGGTTTTTCACCGCGAAGCATGGCGAAGGGATGGGCTGTCAGTTCTTCGCGCTCGTATCCAGAAAGTCGGCACATGCGGGCGTTGACTGCGAGGATGTGCAGATTCGTGTCCAGGATTGTCACTGCACAGTGGTCGTCGAGGGCGGCTTGGGTCTGCTTTAGACGGCGGGTGGATTCGTCGGCTTCTTCGCGGGCGAGTTCGGCTGCACGACGGTTGGTCACGCCTTCATCGACCATGGCTTGTATGACGGGTTTGATAAACGCGCGGAAAAACAACCACGCGATTGGAATCAGGAGAGACGCGACGAGCGCGGCGAGCAGGAGGGCATGATTGCGACGAGTTTGGGCCTCGGAAATCCGATCCTCGACCAAGGCGTCAAGCTGGTCGATGGCGGCGGTCCAGCCGGTGAGCGCGGATTCGAAGGCTGTCTCTAGCACGTGATCGAACGCGCGCGGTTCCAGCTGCGACTTCGAGTCCGAATCCAGATCGCGAACCTCGGCGGCGAGGCGGCGCATGCCGTGCAGCAACGCTTCGGCGTCGGCTGGGAAATGATTTTGAAACCGGTGCAACACACTCGCAGAGTTCGCATCGGCTACCAGCGCGGTGCGGATGCTGCGCTCGAGACGCTTCATGTCTTCTTCCTCGATTTGGTGCGAGAACAGCACGGCGGCGCGGCGGGCGCCTGCGTCCCACGTATTGTTACGCAGGTCGGGCACCATGTTCTCGTGCATACGAAGCAGGCGCTCCACGTGCACGGGGAGGCTGACGGCCACGACGTCGGACAGCGCATTGATCTCGATTTCGGGCCCCGAGTTGAGGCCGCTGCGATCGCTGGCTTGGAAAACACCCTCGTGGAGATGATCGACGAAGCGGCGCAGAATTTCGGTTTGTTGGGGCGTAGACGAGTCGGAGTTTTTTAGTTCCTGCCACAGAGTTTGGGCGTGCGAACTGTCTCCAGCTGGCGGGCGTTGGTCGGGCGACGCGATCGCGGGTGTGATGTTGACGGTTTTGGCCAGCGTGGTTTCCGCGCTTTTGAGCGCAGCCATCGAGCGCTCCAGCTTATCGATCACGTGCGGATCTTCGTCAGTCTGTTTCCACACCATGAGCACAGCGTGGCGGATAACCTCCACGGTGTGCCGCACGTGATCGAGGCCAGCGCGTTCGCGCTCGGAGACGGCGATTTCGCGATGAAGCCCGGTGGACAGAAAATACAGGGCGAGCCCAGCAAAGGGCAGCGAGCAGAGAGCGACTAAAGCAAAAATATGAATCGCCAGAAGACGGCGATGGCGCGGAGGCCGGGAGGCGGGCGAGGAGGTATCGTGCGTTGCGGGCGAATCTGAAGAGGGTTTTTTCCCGGCGGGGCTTTCTAGTTCCATCGTGCGATGCGCTCTTCTTTATGGGCTGATGCGAGTTGCGCAACGAGGGATTGGTCTTCGGCTCGGACGGCGAGCACGGGCGATTTTTTTCGAGGGAAATCGCGTTGCCATGCGTAACACTCGGGCAACCTTTACCAATAATCATGAAATCGCTCCGTATCCTCCTCGCCTGTGCCCTTGCTTCATTTGCTTCCGCCGCGCTCGTTCGCGCCGAGGCCAAGGCTGAAAAGAAAGAAGAGGCGAAGGCGGCCGCCTGCTGCACCGCCGAGAAGAAAGCCGCCTCCACGGGCTGCTGCGCCGAGAAGAAGGCCTGCTGCGAGAAGCCCGAGAAGAAGGAAGAAAAGAAGTCTTAAGGCTCCTTTTCGGTCATAAAAAAGCCGGGTCCTTTTTGGAGCCCGGCTTTTTTGTGCTCACCACCAACGATGATCGGTGGCGGAGGCGAGGGCCTCTTCGAGTGGCGCGATCGTGGGATGCCAGTGGCGTTCCCACTCCAGACTCACGGGACCTTTATACGCGGACTGCTGGAGCGCGGCGATCAACGGGGCGATCGGGAACTCGCCTTGGCCAGGTGGTTTGTAGGTGTAGGCATTGCGACCGGACGGAATCGACGCGCTGTCTTTCACGTGGATGTGGACAACGTGTTTTTGGATGGCCTGCCACGTGTCGGTCGGGAGTTCGCCGCCTTGTTTCCAAGTGTGATGGGAATCCCACAGTAGACCGGTGCCGGCGGGCGCTGCGGCTAGAAAACTCAGCATCGCGGGAGTGGTGATCAGGGCGTCGTGCGTCTCGATCATCAGATCGGTGCTCAATCCCTTTTGCCGGCGAAGATCGTTCCACCAGGCGAGGGTGTCCAGGGCGCGTTGCAGGTCTTCGGGAGGAAGGGTTTTGCCTCCTCCATCGAAAACCCGGAGGCGAGGAATACCAAGCGCCTCTGCCCACGGGATAAATTGGAGAAGCGCTTCGCGATCGGCCGGGGTGTTGTCGATCAAGCGAAACGACGTATCCAGCGCCGCGATACGGATCGGTGAACGACGGGCGTGGTCGGCAAAGGCCTCGGGTGAACCGTAGGTTTTGGCGAGCCAGTCCGGGACATCGAGCGAACCGCCGACGCCGCGGAGTTCGACGGCGTCGATTTGGTGGCGAGAAGCGAGGGCGAAGATTTCGTCGAGGGTAAGTTCGACGCAGCCCAGAG
>JBEVND010000001.1:0-6348 GCA_040508285.1 Rariglobus sp.
GACTGGCTGCGCGAGCTCGGATGCACGGCCACGCTCGTCGCCGACGGCGAGGCCGCCCTGAGCACCGCCCGCTTCAGCAGTTTCGACGCGGTCGTGCTCGATCTCGGCATGCCCGGCATCGACGGCAGGGAAGTCGCCCGTCGCCTGCGCGCACTTCCGTTGCGTCCCATGCCCAGGATCGTCGGGCTCTCCGCCCACGCTGGCGAGGCGGACCGCATCTCTTCGCTCGCCGCCGGCATGGACACCTTTTTGTCCAAGCCCGTCCAACTCACCACCCTCGCCGCCGCCCTCAGCGGCAACACGCCCTCCACCTCCGCCACGTCTGTCCTGACCAAGCCCGCGGACGAACCCGGCGGCCTGCTTTCCAGTCCGCTCCTTTCCGCTTCGCGCGCCGACACCCTTCGCACACTCGCCCGGCAGGACCTGGCCGCGCGCCACGCCGAACTCAGCGCCGCCCTCGCCGTCCCCGACTGGGAACGCGTCGCCAAGATCGCCCACTACCTCGCCAACACCGCCGACCTACTCGGCGATGCGGGGCTGCGCGCCGCCTGCGTTGCCTGTGAGGACGCCGCGCGCTCCGGTGACGCCTCCCGCGCCCGCGAAGCCGCCGGCCTCATCGCCCCCGATCACCCCACGGGTTGAACCGCCGCGCGACGACGCACCTCGCCCTCCGGACCGGGAAACATTTCCCAAGCCTCGGGAAATCCTCCCACGCGCAGACACGCGGAAATTTGCCAGAATGGCCGGTGCGCTTCACGCGCACTCTCCCACGCGCCCTGCACCACCCGAAGCCATTTGCCGATTTTAAATAAATGAACACTCACGCCAACCTCCTCACCCGGACCCGCGCCAGCCGTTTCCCAGTCCGTCGTTCGGGCCTCGTGCTCGCCGTCCTCGCCGCTCTGACCTCCGCGCACGCTCAGTCGGTGCAGGTCGGCGGCGACATCAATCCCTTCCCCGCCACCAATCCACAGACCTCATGGGATCTCGGCGCGGCCGAGCTCACCGTCGGCAACACCGGCGCGGGCACCCTTGCCATCGCGGACGGCGGCAGCGTTGTCGGTGACGGCAGCGAAGATCTTTTCGATTATCTCAAAATCAGCGCCATCGGCCGCACCCTCGGCTCCAGCGGCGAGGCAACCGTCACCGGTGCCGGCTCCCTCTGGGCCATGAGCCACAGCCTCCTCGTCGGCCACGCGGGCACCGGCTCCCTCACGATTGAGAACGGAGGCGGTGTCACCACTGGCATCGATGGCGTCATCGGTTTCGCCAGCGGCTCGCGCGGCACCGCCACCGTCACCGGCGCGGATTCCTCCTGGACCGCACGCTACAACCTCAACGTCGGCTACGAAGGCACCGGCTCCCTCACCGTCTCCAACGGCGCCCGCATCGAAAACGGCCACTACGACGCGGAGTTAGAGATCAACCAAGGCGACGGCTATATCGGTTACAGCAACGGCTCGCGCGGCCACGTGACCGTCACCGGCGCAGGCTCCTCATGGACCAACAACGGCGATCTCATCCTCGGCGGCGACTCGCTCGAAAGCGCCGCGACCAACGCCTCCGGCACCCTGACGGTCGAAATAGACGGCGCGGTGAATGTGGGCGGCACGATCAAGGTCCACGCCGGCGGGACTCTCTCGGTCGAAGTTTCCCATGCTCCCGCGGTGACGGCGGGCGGCGACCTCAGCAACGACGGCCTCGTCCGCCTCTCCGCCGCACCCCGCCTCTCCGCTGGCGACTATACTCCCCTCGCGGTGACCGGTGAGCTCACCGGCAGCGGCCGCTACCAGGCCCTCGGCGGCACTTGGAACGCATCCACCCGCCTGTTCACCGTCTCCGAGGCGCAGGCCGCCCTCGCGGGAGAGCAAGCCACTCTGGACCTGAACGTGACGCAGCGGCTCACGGTTACCGGCGACAACGGAACGGTGTCGGCCGCCTTCAGTGCCGACGGCCAGGCAGTCGGCGGCGGTTCCGCCATCTCCTTCACCGCCACCGAAAACACCACCACCGTAATCGATGGAGGAACGGTCCTGGCAGCCTGGGATTTCAGCTCCACCTTGGACATGTCAGGCGGCGCTACGCTCATCGAGTTCACCATGGATTTTACGCCCGAGAACACGATCCTCCCCGGGTCCATCATCCAATTCTGGCGTAGCAGCAATGGCGTTGATTTCGGCTCCTACGAGCCCACTCACATTCGGCTTACGGAAGAAGACGCGGGTGGCTTGGGCAGGAGCAGCGGCAGTTCGCACTCGCATAGCATCACGTTCGAAGTGGATGGCTTTGGCAGCTACGCCATCACCCTCGCGCCGATCCCCGAGCCCGCAAGCGCCGCCGCCCTCACCGGCCTCGTCGCGCTCGGTCTCGTCGCCTTGCGCCGCAAGCACTGCTCTGCCCGAGCGACGGAGGCGTGAACCGAGCACACGGGCACCGTCGCCTGATCGATTTACGGCAGACCGATTGTGCCGACCACGTGCTATCGGTCGCTTGACCGATTTATCGGGAGTCGGCGTCAGGATTTCCCCCACGATTTCGCCTCCGGCTTTACCGTTCCAAGTAACGGGTAATTCCGACCCGCTGTCAGGTTGAGGCGAAACAGGCCCCCGGCAGCCTCGAGTGCGAATGAAACTAAATTCCTTCCTCTCCCTATCCGCAGGACTCGCTGCCCTGCTCGTCACTGCCGGCACCGCTCACGCTCAAACTGCCTATGGCGTGAATGCCGCCGGCTCCTTGTTCAGCTTTAATCTGGCGACCCCCGGTTCGATCACGACCCTCGGCAACCTCGGTTTCACCCCCGAGGCCATCGACTTCCGCCCGGGAACATCGACGCTCTACGCCGTGGACGTAAACAGCACCACCGGTGTTGGAAACCTCTACACGGTGAACACCTCAACGGGTGCAGCGACGGTCATTGGCTCCGGCTTCTCAGCGGCCACGCTCATCGGAGCCACCTCCATCGCCTTCGACTTTAACCCCACCACGCTTCAAGGCGACACGACCATCCGTATTCGTTTTGTGGCCAGCAATGGCAGCAACTTCCGCCTCAACTCGGGCACTGCAACGATCGCCAATACCGACGGCACGATCAGCGGAGTTGCCAATGCCTCCGTGACCGGCGCCGCCTACACCAATAGCAATGTGGCCGTCGCTCCTGGCGGAGGATCCACGGCTCTCTATTACATCGATTCTTTTAACAACACCCTGCTGGTCTCGTCCGACCCCAACGCCGGCACCGTTGCCGCCATCGGGCCCCTCGGGTTCGACATCGGAACCGACGTCGGTTTCGACATCGTGACGGGCGGCTCGGTCAACACAGCCTACATCGTCAATAGCTCCACGACCAGCAGCCTCTACACCGTGGATCTCGCGACGGGCGCAACGACCTTTGTCGGTAACATCGCCAGCAACTTCGCTGGTGGTTTCGCCATCGACCAACTGTCTGCCATTCCCGAGCCGTCCACCTACGCCGCGATCCTCGGCGCAGTGGGCATTACCCTTGCCGCTTCCCGTCGCCGCCAGCGCGCTTGATCGTCAACAAATCAAGGTTTCCGAAACCTTTTCCCTCGACCCGGCTGCGTCCGCGCAGGCCGGGTTTTTTGTGCCATCACAAACCGCCTTCGAATAACGCGCTTATCACAGCGCGCTTGGAAACCGGAAGGGCCCAAATTCTCGGACCAACCGCTAAACCCTGCGCTTAGGGAGCCATACTCCAAACTCGATAAACCAAGTAAATCGAACCGCCGTGATCAGGTTCTCACGTTCATAGTCCATAGAGGAAAACCTTCCTCTGACAGGAAAACGAGAATCGCCCGTCCGTTTGTCCATCTGACGTGTCGGAGCGGGGAATGGCTGCATCACCTCGTCTGATCTCCCACATAGGCTGTTCCGGATGGTATTACTGGCATTGGAAAAAGACTTTTTATCCCGAAGAACTGCCGACCAGCCGCTGGTTCAAACACTACACCAGTGTCTTCAAGACCGTTGAGTTAAACGCCCCTTTCTACCGCTGGCCCAAACCCGCCACCGTGAAAAATTGGCGGCGCAGCGCGTCTCCAGACTTTCGATACGCAGTGAAGGTCAATCAGACGATTACTCATGAAAAAAGAATGATCGGCACCAAAAAGCTCGTGCGGGAGTTCTACACGATCGCGGAAACCTTGGGCGAAAAGATGGGCTGTTTCCTTTTCCAATTCCCACCCAGTTACCGTTACACGCCCTCGCGTCTGAAAACGCTGGTGACACAATTGGACCCCGCTTTTCGCAATGCCGTGGAGTTCCGCCACAAAAGTTGGTGGCGCAAATCCGTCTATCGCGCCTTCACCAAAGCCGGCCTTATTTTTTGCTCGGTGAGCGGACCGCGACTGCCGGAGGAACTGGTGAAGACCGGCGACACGCTCTACATCCGGTTTCACGGGCGGGCCAAGTGGTATCGCCACGATTACTCCGTCGAGGAGTTGTCCAAGTGGGCCGAGGACATTCGCGCCAGCGGAGCCCGCGAAGTTTGGGTTTTCTTCAACAACGACCGGGATGGTTATGCGATCAAGAACGCCCTGATGCTCGAGAAGCTATTACGAGACTAGTGAACTAAACCGCACTGGTTAGGACCGCGCAGATTTCTTGGCCCTCTCGGAATCATGGATTTCGTTATCGCGCGCTGCCTTGACCCTGAGCGCCTCCGCTTGAATGATTACGCCATCGCGGGAATTTTTTAAAAACGCCATGCCAGTAAACACTTCAGCCACCGCCGGAATCGCTCCTGAATTCGAAGACCTGATCGTTCAGCTACAACACGCCACGGGCTCCATCATCTCGCCCAAGTTGCTCGACGAACGTCCGCTGCAAGGCACCACCCTCTTCGTGGCCAAGTGTCAGCTCGATACGCGGTTTGGCATGTTCCGCGCGTTTATTTTCCAGGACATCATCGACAAGCACTACATCGTGGCGATGACGCACGGTGACATCGCCAACGCCAAGACGCTCTACACACGCCTGCACTCGTCGTGCATCACCAGCGAAACGCTTCGTGGCTGCGACTGCGATTGCGTGCAGCAGCTCGAAGGCGCGTTCAAGGTCATCTCCGAAAAGGGCAACGGCATCCTCTTTTATCTCATGCAGGAAGGCCGGGGCGTCGGCTACGTGGGCAAGGCGCGCGACCGCATGCTCGTGCAGGCCTCGCTCGACCAGATCTCCACCTTCGCCGCCTACGCCGCGATGGGCCTCAAAAAGGATCACCGCAGCTACGACAACATCTCCGACATTTGCGCGCTGCTCAACGTCAACGCAGCCTTCATCGTTCTCACCAACAACCCCGACAAGGTCGATGCGCTCAAGTCGCAGGGCATCACCGTCGCGGGCACCGAGTCACTGGAGTTCGAGCCGGGTCCATTCAACCTCGCCTACCTCGCGTCCAAGGCCGCCGGCGGCCACATCCTCAGCCGTCCGCACGCCACCGCCGTGCGTCGAGCGTTGCCGCCCGAGCCGGTCGTGCCGTTCCGCCCCTACGCGCTGCCCGAGGCGCGCCGTTTCATTTATTCGGCGAGTTACTTCCTGCCGATGAAACCGGTGGACAACGAGATTCTCGTCACCGAGGCGCAGTTCACCGAGCTCTTTAAAAAGAACGCCCTCGAGCGCTACATGAGCGGTTCGCGCCCCGTGGTGCTGAGTTATCAGGCGATTCGAGGAAACCGTTTCCTCATCAAGATCGATCCGGATCACCTCACCTCCTACAAAGACGATCATCCGGATGATCCCGTCGTCGAACTGCTCACCACGCCCTACTGGTTCCGCGTTCACGTCTACTACGACATCGTCACGAGTCAGGACTTCGTGGTGCTCACCCACGGCACGCCGCGCATCTATGAAATGCCCGTCGTGCGTCTCCACAGCGAATCTCTCTTCAACCGCTTCCCGCTGCGCAACGTCGAGAACCGCGATAAGCTCAAGCAGTCCGTGAAACACATCGTCGAATACGGCGTGGGCGCCCTCCTGCTTCTTCACAACGACGGCCGCGGCGCCGGCTTCGGTGCCCACGCGACCGACCGCATGATGACCGACTCAGGCCAGGCGCAATCCTCCGACGAAGCCTACCGCAAGATCGGCGTGGACTACGACAGCCGCGACTACGACGCGTCCATCCTGCTCCTGCGTCATCACATCCCGAATTCCAAGATTCAGATGGTGATGAACTCGCCCACCAGTCTCGTCAAAAAACCCGAATACGCTGAGGCGCTCAACCGCCACAAAATCGAGGTGGAGAAGTGGATCTTCCTCGAGGACTGATCCGGTGATGTTGTCCGCAAAGACGCCGAGAAGCAGAGTTTATCCGCCCCGTATCTGTCCGCGTCC
>JBEVND010000021.1:0-10092 GCA_040508285.1 Rariglobus sp.
CGGGCATCGGTCGTTGTGATCGACAATTCCTTCAGCCTCCAGACCGGCGACCGGTGGTCCGACTTGAAAACCTGGGCACGCCACGAACTTGGCAACCCGTCCGCCGGCGACACCGTTGGCCTGCTCTTGATGAACCCTCGTCCGTCGTGGCTCGTCCCGCCCACGCAGGACACCGCGTCCGCTTTCGCCGCGCTCGACGAGTTGTCGCCCGGCTGGGAAACCACCCGCGCTGAACCCGCTTTGCGCCTCGCCGCGGACACCCTCGCGGCTTCGTCTGCCCGCACGCGCAAGCTCATCTATCTCGGCGACCACCAATCACTCGGCTGGGCCGGCGCGGACTTCACCCGCAAATTACCCGCGGGTGTCGGCGCCGTCTTCCCCGAGCCCACCGTCGCCACCGCAAAAGCCACCGCCGCACCGCGGCAGGCGTCATTGTCGGCCCCCGCCTTGCGTCTCTCAGGCGAAACCGCCACCGCCTCGGTCACCGTGCGTAACTTCGGCCCCGCCTCCACGCGCACGCTGCGTCTGTTCGCCGACACCGGCAGCGATGTCGTCCACACCGAGGAACTCGCGCTCGCCGCCAACGAGGTCCGCGCACTCAAGATCACGCTTCGTTCAAACGCATTATCCAAAGAGTGGATACGTTTCGCCCTCGACGCCGACGATCTCCCCGCCGACGACACGGCCTGGGCGCTCTCACCCGCGGCGACGAACACGCGCCGGCTGCTGTTACTTGATCGCAACCCCGCCGGTGCCGATGCCGACTACATTGCGACTGCCAGCCAGACGCTCGCGGCGCTTCCGCCCGAGTTGCGCATCGGCTCCCTGCCTCAGGGCAAGTGGCCCGCGCCCGCCGCCGCCGTGCTGCGCGGAGAAACGTCGTTCAACGACGAGAACGCGCCGCGGCTCGACGCGTTTCTCGCCGCCGGCGGTTCCGCGCTCGTGATGATTGACGGCAGCTCCGCCCAACTCCGCTGGCTCGCACACCAGGGAATCGTGCCCGTCGCCCGCGCGAGCGGTGACGCGCGGCTACGCGATTGGGCAATCGATCACCCGTTGGTCGCGCCGCTCGCGCAGGCCAATCTCCGCAGCCTCGTCGGCTGGACCTTCAAACGCGGCTGGTCGTTGCCCGCCGATTCGGTCGAGCCGCTCGCCTCGTGGACCGATGGCACGCCGGCGCTCGGCGAACTTCGCATCGGCGGCGGGCGCGTGTTGCTCGCGGGCTTCACCGCCGACCGCCGCGACGGAGACTGGCCCATCGCGCCCGCGTTCGTGCCGTTTATCCATCGCGTGATTTTGCACCTCCTCCAGAACGACCAGGTCGCCGGCAACCTCGCGCTCGTCGGACAACCGCTCGCACTGCCCGAGGGCGACGCGGGCAACTGGCGTGCGCTTGACGGCCCTGCGACCTCGCGTCCGTCGGCCTCGGTGTCCGGATCACTCACACCACAGGCACCTGGAATCTACGAATGGACGCGCGGCGGCGAACGCAGTCTGCATGCCGTCAATCTCCCGCCCGAAGAAAGCGATCTCACGCTTTGGAACGCGGGCACGCCGTGGCTCCAACTCGTCTCCGAAGAACGCGTCCCGCCGTCGGTCGCCGTTGAGCGTCTCGACCTGGCCGCGCAAGACGCCGAACAACAAAGCCCGCTCTGGTGGTGGTGCTTCGCCGCCATGGCACTCTTCGCCCTGACCGAACTCGCCTTCGCCAACCGCACCACACGATGAGCACGCCTGACATCCTCGTTCGCACGCAACATCGTCGCCTTCGCTACACGCTCCTCGTGTGGTCGCTCGCGCTCGCGGTGCTCGCCGTGGTGGCCGCCGGCGCGGACTACCTCGGTTGGTTACGCCACGGGATACTCATTGGCACACCGTTTGTCGCGACGTCCTTGGGTTTGCTCGTGGTCTGGCTGATTCGAGATCGCCGTCTCGCGGAGAATGTCGTGGCCCGCGACCTGGACACCGAATGGCAGCTCAAGGCCCGTATCGAGGCCTCCGCAGAGTTGTCGGACAACGCCTCGGTTTTCGCCCAAGCTCAGCGCGCCGACGCCGCCGCGCGCCTCGCCGGCCGACGCCTGCCGCGCGCACTCGCCTGGCACTCGGGCAAGGTCGTGTTGATCGTTGCACTGTTGCTGCTCGCGATCGAGATCGCCGTCGTCGCCGCACGCGTGCTTCGCCCCGAACCCGCTGCTCCGCTCCCGCCGGAAGACATCACCGCCTCGATCGAGTGGCGTGCCCCCGCCAGCGAAATCAAAGCCACCTCCATCGAAGAGATCGCTCTCGCCGCCGCATCTTCCAGCCGCACGGGTTTCCGCTCCATGAGCCTGGAGGTTTCCGTCAACGGTGAACCCCGCCCATCGCTCCCGCTCGATGCCTCGACTCTCGCCACGCTCGCCAAACCCGGTGCGCATCCGATCAAGCTCCCGCTCTACCTCGACGAGGTTGCCCCCGCCGAATACGACATCGTTGCCTACCACCTGCGTGCCGAGAGCGCCTCGCGCGAACCCTCGCCCGTCGTGACGTCGCCCCTGCAGTTCGTGCAGATTCGCCCCGCCCGCGAGGACGTTGAACGCCTCAAACCGCCGCCCGGAAGCGGTGCCGACAAAATCGGCCAGCTCAACTCCATGATCAGCGCGCTCAAAGCCGCGCAGCTCGCCCTCCTTAAACAAAATTTCCTCCTCGCTCATGCGCCTATCGCCAAAACCGAAGCCGCCTGGATCGAGACCAACACCTCCGTCGCCGCCGACCAGAAAACTCTCTGCGAAAAGGCCTCCGAAGCCCGCACCTTTGCCATCGCCGAAGAGATGGACGCGCTCGTCGTGGATAACCTCACGCAAGTCATCCCGCTGATGGAAGACGCCGCGCGCCTCATCGCGGAAACCAAGAACGAACCCGCCGCCCGCCCCCAAGGTCGCGCCCTCGGCCTCATCACCGAACTCGAGAAACTCATCCGCAAAATCATCCTCGAAATGGACGCAGCCGCCGGAGCTGCCGGAAGCCCCCCGCCCCCCAAGATCGAGGACCCCTTCAAAGACGATCAGCGCTACAAGATGCCGCCGCGCAAAAGCACCGCCGCCGGCCAGCTCGAACAACTCGCCCAAGACCAAACCGAGGAAGCCAAGAAAGCCGACCCGACCCCGTCGTCTTCGCACGACTCAAACCCAAAGCCACCGTCCGCCGACACCCAGGCCGAACTCGCCCGCCGCGCCGAAGAGCTCGCCAAAAACCAGCAGCTCAGCCCCGCCGCCCAACAAGCCGCCGCTCAAGCCGCGCGCGACGCCGCCGCCGCTGCCGAACAGTTAAAACAAAGCGACGCTGCAGCCGCCCGCGCCCCCGCCCACGCCGCCGCCTCCACGTTGCGCGACGCCGCCGCCAAACAGGAAAAAGACGGACGCGACACCGCCCGTGCCCAGCTCGAAGCCGCCCGTCGCGCCCTCAACGACGCCGCCGCCGAGCCAGACGCCGCGAAGCGCGCCGACAAGATCGACGCGATTGCCCGTCAGCTCCAGGCCGACGCCCGCACTCAACAAGAATCCGGTTCCGCCGAAGCCGCCCGCCAACTCGCCGCCGCCGCGGCCGAGGCCGCCAAAGCCGCGCAAGCCACCCGAGCCGGCGCCGATCAGCCAGGCCAAAAGCCCGGAACCGAACCCGGTGCACAATCGGGCTCGCAGCCCGGCGAACGCCTCACTCCCGATCCTGATGGTGACCGCGAACTTCCCGCCACCGGCGCAGGCAAAGAGCCGGGAGCTGGCCCCGGTCAAGAGCCGGGCCAAACCGCCGGAGAGAAATCAAGCGGAGGCAACGCTCCCGGCCAACAACCCACCGCCGGCCAAAACCCTTCCGCTGCTCAAACCCCAAGTTCGTCCGGCTCAGGACAAGGTCAGGGTCAGGGCCAGGGGCCGGGGCAAGGTGAAGGCAAAACCCCCTCACCCCGCGCTGGGTCTAGTGCGGCATCCGGTTCCGGATCAGGTTCAAGTTCAGGCGCGGGTTCAGGGTCGGGCGCCGGCGCGTCTGTCCGCCTCGCTGCGGCTGATCGCGCCGCGCAAGCCGCCGCGTCCGCCCAAGCCGCGCTCTCGGATCGTGGCGAAACAATCAACCGCGCTCTCCGTCAGCTTCAGCGCGGCACCGGAGAAGGGTCTGCTCCCTCCGCAGTCCCGGGCGCGACTCCGGGCTCAGGCTCGGGTTCATCTCAAAGCATTCCCACCGTGCGACCCGCCGAACTCATTCTCGGCGCACAACTCGCCCACGCCGTCCTCAACACGCCCGAATCCGCGCAAGCCTCCAACGGCCTCATCAACAGTTATCGCAACGAGCCGAAATACCACAGCGTCGTCATGACGCCCGAGCTACGCGCCGCCGTCGATCACCTGCGCGTCCTGCTCGCCGCCGCCGCTTCCGACGATCGTCGCGACGAGACCGTCCGTCGGTTCAACCCTGAGGATCTCGATCCCGCCTACCGCGAGGTCATCGAGAGTTACTTCGAACGCCTCTCCCGCGAAGCCCGTCGTCCATGACGTCCACGGTTCAATCCTTCTCCTGGGGTTTCGGCGGTCCTCTGGCCAATCTTCCGCTCGCCCTCGCCTGGTCCATTCTCGGCGCCATCGGCATCGCCGGCGCGATCTGGATCGTCCTTGGCTATCGTCGCACCCTCGTCGCGCTCACCTCGCGTCGCCGCGCCACCCTCACCTCGCTCCGACTCGCGCTCTGGTTGCTGCTTCTCCTCGCTCTCGCCGGCCCGACGCGCATCGAGCGCACGTATTCAAAAAAACAGACGCGCCCGCTCGCCGTCGTCCTTGACCGCTCCGACAGCATGACCGCTGCCGACAATCGCGGCGCCCGCCGGGCCGACGACGCCCTCCGCCGCTGGCGCGCGCTCGCTCCCGCCGCCGAAAAAACCTTCGGCAAACCCAAGGTTTTTGCCTTCGCCGAGGATTTCACGCCGCTGTCTTCCACGGAAGCGCACGCCAACCTGCGGACGCGAAACACCCATGTTTTTGACTCACTCAAAAACACCCTCGCCGCCGCACCCGCCGGTGGTTGGGGCGCGGTCGTGATGTTGACCGACGGCCTCGACACTTCGGGCGGAGACGCGGCGGCCGCGCTCAACGATTCCATTCGCGGCGCCCTCGCCACCTCGACGCCCATATTCTCACTCCCCGGCCGAAACCGTTTCGCGGGCGGCGAATTCCTTTCGGTGCGCGAACTCAGCGCGCCATCGCAGGTTCCGCCCCGTTCCCAGTTCAATTTTGAACTGACCTTGGAATCCTTCCAAGCCACCGCCCGCACCGTCCCCGTGCGCCTGCGGGTCGGTCAGGACTGGCGCCCGCCGGAAACCATCGCCCTCGCCGCCGGCCGCCGTGCCTTTACCTGGTCGACCGAGATCGCCGCCGGTGCGGCGGGGAGTCTCCCGCTCGAACTCGTCATCGGCGAAGGCGCCGCCGCCATCACCACACGCGCCGAGGTTCGTATCAGCCCGTCGGATACCACGCGCATTCTCTACTACCAGGGCGCGCTCGATTGGGGCTATCGCTTCCTCTCCGACATCCTGCGCCGCGATCCTGCGTTTTCGCTCACACCCATTTTCAATCTCGCCCCCGCCCGGGCCGGCCGCTCGGTGTCCATTCCCGCGGGCTCGCTCCCCGATCTGCCGGACACCGCCGCCGGCCTCGACGCCTACGACATCGTCGTCCTCGCCAATGCCGCCGCGTTCCAATTCAGCGAAGCCCAGCAGACCGCCCTCACCGCGTGGGTTCGCGCCGGCGGCGTCGTGCTCTTCCTCGCACCCGACGACGACGCCACCCATGGCTACGCCGGCACCGAATTGGAACGCATGTTGCCCGTGGTTTTCACCGGCCTGCGCAACGAAAACACCGCCGATGCCGCCACGACTGCCTTCCGTGATAACATCCGTCGTCTCGGCGGTGCGCATGGCAGCGTGGAGGCCGCGTTTGCCAGCGATGCCAAGCGCGTCCGCAACGTTCCCGCACTCGCCTCGTTTGCCTGGGAGGCCTCGGCCGGCAGTATCATCGGTGCGGATACAGTAACTGCGTCGCCGATGTTCGCCAACTATGCACGCGTCGACCGCGCCAAGCCAGGTGCCACGGTGCTCGCCCGGCATCCACGTCAGAAATCCGCCGATGGTGCCGGCGCCATCCTGCTCGCCCTGCAACGCTACGGTCGCGGGCAAAGCGCCATTCTCACCAGCGACGCGCTCTGGCGCTGGAAGCTCAATCAACCCAGCAAGGAACGCGGCGCCGAGTTGTTCTGGCAAAACCTCCTCTCGTGGCTCGCCCGCGAACGTCCCCGCGGTCCCCGCTTCGAGCGCACTCCGCTCACCGGCGAGGTTGGCCGCGAGCTCGTCATCCGCACCCTCGGTGGCAACAATCCCCGCCTCACCGCGCGCCTCGACGAGAGCCGTGCGCTCACCTTGCCGGCCAGCGGCCAGCAAGGCTCTTCACGTTTACACACGTGGACGCCGCCCTCGCCCGGCCTCTGGTTGCTCACTCTCACCGATGCCGAGAACCGCACCGTCCGCCACTGGCTTTCGGTGAATGCCGTCGCTCCCGCCGGCGAGGCTTCGGGCCTCCCGCCCGACGAATCGCTGCTGCAAGAACTCGCCCGCCGCACCGGCGGAGCCGTCCTTGAAAACACGCCGCCGTCCGCGTGGCTTTCCACCGCCGGCGAGCCCGGCATCGATCTCCTCCGCGAACAACGCACCCCGCTCTGGCACGGCGGTCTGTTACTCACGTTGTTGCTCGGACTCTACGGCGCTGAATTGCTCCTCCGCCGCCGCTGGCAGTTGCTCTGATTGCCCGACTCCTCCAGCCTGCTCCTCGCCGCCCTCCCATGAATCGGAAACTCTTTCTGCAAACCCTCGCCTTCGGCGGCACCGCGCTTCTCGCCGGACGCGCCCTCGGGCAAAACGTCCCCGCGCCGAACACGGCTCCGGTGAAAACCGGCGCGTTGCTTCCGTGGGCACGAATGCGTTTCCGCGCACGCGATCAGGACGACAAGGACTGGGGCGTTCATCCGCACGGTGACCTCAACCTCATCGATCACCTCACGCTCAACACCACGCTCAACCTCTCGCGCAAGTGGAACGTCGCCGACGTCGCCAAGCTCGAAGACCTCACTGCGTTCCCGTTCATTTTCATGCACGGCGAACTTCCGCCCGTCTTCACCGACGCCGAGCGCGCCAACGTCCGCGAATACCTGCTGCGCGGCGGCTTCCTCTTCGCCGAGGACTGCGTGATCGGCCAGGGCAACCTCGGCAACAACCGGCACAACGATTTCTTTTTCCGTCACATGGCCGAGACCGAGCTCGCCCGCATCCTTCCCGAGGCGCGCCTGCAACGGCTCGAAAGGGATCATCCGATTTTCCACACGGTCTTCGATTTCAAGAACGGCATTCCCCACATGCAGGGCACGCCGCACGGCCTGCACGCGCTTGTGCTCAACGGCCGCATCGTCGCCTTGCTCAGCCCGAGTGACATCCACTGCGGCTGGACCAACGGTGATCAATGGTTTGGCCGCGGCGCCTCCACGCGCGCCCTGCAAATGGGCGCCAATGTTTACGCGTTCGCAATGACGCAGCCGTGAGCGTCGTCCCGCGAGTTCGCGTCTGGCTGACGGCACTTTTGCTCACCGCCGATTTGCTTTACGCCGCGCCCGCCGAACCGACCAACCCGCCGCCAAACCCCGCCCCTCGCGGCGGCCGCGTGGGCTGGGCCCGCCTCATCAGCGACGATCCGGAATGGCGTCGCCATGCACGCAGCGACAGCGGTTTGTCCGACTTCATCAAGTCGCACACCAGCCTGAACCTCGAGCCTGCCTGGCAGACGGCCGACGCCACCAAGCCTGAGGAGCTCGGGCGCTTCCCGCTCCTGTTCTCCACCGGCCTGGCCACGTTTCGTGACGACGATCGTCGGAAAAACCTCCGCGAATACCTGGATCGCGGGGGATTCCTCATCATCGACGCGTGCATCAACCGTGACCTCACGCCCGATCCCGACCGCTTCCTCGCCGAGAACACAACGGCACTTTCCAGCATCGTCCCGGGCGGCGCCGTAAAACCGCTCGCAGCCGACCACGCGATCTACGCCTGTTTTTTTAACCTGCGCGACAAACCACCGCACACCTACCACGACGCGGTCTTCGACAGCCGTTGGGCGCGTCACCCGCTTAATGGTGTATTCAACGCTTCAGGACGCCTCTGCGCCGTCCTCAGCCTGAGCGGACTCCAATGCGGCTGGGATCGCATGCCCGGCCCTGAAGGCCACACTGAGCAATGCATGCAAATGGTCGTTAACATCTACGTCCATGCCATGACGCGCTGAGGCGTCAGCGCGCCTCGCGCAGATCCAGCCGGCTTACAATCCCAACAGCGAGCCGTTGCGTTTCAGCCATTTTTCGGCCTCGCGCCAGTCGGGGCATACTTCTTCCACGCGCGCCCAAAAACGATCCGAGTGGTTCATCTCCTTCAGATGCATCAGCTCGTGATAGATGATGTAGTCGCGCACGAAATCCGGCGTCTGGATAAGCCGCCAGTTGAGTGAGATCGCGCCATCGGCTGAGCAGGACCCCCAGCGCGTGCGCTGGTTGCGCACCGATACCGTCGTGACCGACATGCCGGTGATCGCGGCCAGTTCCCACGTGCGCGCCGGCAACTCCGCCTTCGACAATCGCAAAAAATGCGCCTCCAGAGTGGGACGCAGGTCACCTTCCAGTTTCAACACGCGAAACACGTCCGCCGCGATGCACACCTGCGGACGCTCGCCATCACTGGCCTTGCGCACCTCGGAGAGTTCGCCACGCCAGAGCACCCGCGTGCCGAGCGTCCACACCGTGGCGCCACGAGGTTTGTGCTTTTGCCGCTCACGAGCGCGCTCGAGCCAGTCGCGATGTTCTTCGACAAAGGCCCGGGCCTCGCGCTCGCTGCCGCGTAGTGGAATAATCGCTACAGCGGTGCCGTCTTTTTTGAGCGTCAACCGGTAGCGCGTAGCCTTGGCGCTGCGTTCAAAGATGACGTCAGGTTTTTCCGGCGGCGCTTCCACCCCGGCGTCCGGACTGGATCCGCCAAAAAAATCAAAGAAACTGGATTGCTCGGCCGCGCTCACGTTTGAGCCGCAGTAAATGCATCCACCTGCGCGGCGCCAGCGCGATGTTTGCTCGCCTCACAACGCCACGAGCTTCCACTGAAACCGACCATCCTCGACGGTCAGCCAGCCAAAGCTGCAGCCCTTACCCCGCGGCTGGGAGATGCAGCCCGGGCTCAGCCAACGGACGCCGCGCACATCCACTTCGTCGCGCGGCACGTGCAAATGCCCATGAAGCAGCACACGCGTCGCGACCGACAGGCGCTTGGGCGGAATATGCACGAGATGAAATTTCACCCCTTCGACCGTGAGGTCCAAAGTGAGCGGCCACGGCCAGTTGTCACAGTTGCCCCGCACGACCCGCACCGGCACGCCCAACTGCTCGAACTCCACCAGCGTATCCGGCTCGCCGACATCGCCCAAGTGCCAGATCTCGTCCGCCCCGCGCAGCTTTTCCGGTAGATCCGCCGGATAGGAACCATGAGTGTCGGAGATGACGGCAATACGCATGTGAGGGGATGACGTTGAGTAAGTTATGGACGGCTGTCATCCCGCATTTAACGCGCTCGCCCCGAATCGAACGGCGGCTCCGAGCCGGGTCGCACGGAAAGGGATCGCAAATTGGCCAAAAACGTCGCCTTGACACCGGCAAAACAGTTCGGCACTTCAGTCGCCTCTTAACCATTTAGAAGTATGCAACCCACATTCCGCCCGCACCGCCTTAAGCGCGCCCGTAAAATCGGTTTCTTTGCCCGTAAAGCCACCGTTGGCGGCCGCAAGGTCCTCGCCAACCGCCGCCGCAAGGGCCGCAAACGGTTGACCGTCGTCTAAGCACGCGGTCGCTTTGCGCCGCTGCTATTTCCCTGCCTGACATGCGTTTCCGCGCCCAGCAACACCTGCGGCGCCAGTTGGATTTCCAGCATGTCAGGACCCACGGGCGCCGCCATGATTGCGGCGCCTTTATGCTTTGGTATGCTCGACAGGCGCCTTCGCC
>JBEVND010000090.1:0-5031 GCA_040508285.1 Rariglobus sp.
GGTCGGGCTGCAAGCCTACCGCCTCTCCGTTTCCTGGCCACGCGTCATCCCCGCCGGCACCGGCAAGGTCAACGAAGCCGGCCTCGCCTTCTACGACCGCCTCGTCGACCAACTCCTCGCCGCGCGTATCCAACCTTGGGTTACACTGTTCCATTGGGACTATCCCACCGAGCTCTTCGTGCGCGGCGGCTGGCTCAATCCGGATAGCGCCAAATGGTTCGCGGACTACACTGCGGTCGTCGTCGACCGCCTCTCTGACCGCGTTTCCCACTGGATCACGCTCAACGAGCCCCAATGCTTCATCGGCCTTGGCCACCTTCACGGCGAACACGCACCCGGCCTCAAGCTTGGCTTGCGCGAAGTTCTCCAGGCCGGTCACCACGCCCTGATCGCCCACGGCATGTCGGTGCAGACGATCCGCGCCCGCGCCAAGACCAAGCCTTCCATCGGCTGGGCACCGGTGGGTTGTATCAATTATCCGGTTACAGATTCCCCGGCCGATGTCGCCGCCGCCTATTCCGCCATGGATACCGTGTGGGACGGCCATTGCTGGAACAACCGTTGGTGGGGCGACGCGCCCGTCCTCGGCCACTACCCCGAGCAAGGCCTTAAGACCTACGGCAAAAACGCCCCCACGTTCAAAGACTCCGACTTCGACATCATCAAGCAGCCCCTCGATTTCTACGGCTGTAACATCTACCACGCCACGCCCACCAAGGCCGGAGTCAACGGCGCGCCCGAGACCGTCCAGCTTGATCCGGGTTTCCCCCACACGCACTTCCTCTGGAAACGCACCGACAGCGCGCTCTACTGGGGCACCAAGTTCCTCGCCGATCGTTACAAGCTGCCGATCGTCATCACCGAAAACGGCCTCACCATGCCCGACTGGGTGTCGCTCGACGGCCGGGTCCACGACTCGCACCGCATCGATTTCCTTCAGCGTTATCTGCTCGGCCTCGACAAAGCCATCGAGGAGGGCGTGGACGTTCAGGGCTATTTCCACTGGTCGATCATGGACAACTTCGAGTGGGCGGAGGGCTACAAGCACCGCTTCGGACTTATCCACGTCGATTACGCGACGCAGAAACGCACCCTTAAGGACTCCGCCTATTGGTATCGTGACGTCATTCGCTCCAACGGCGCGTCCCTCCAGGAAACGCCCGCGATCTATCCCACCTACGGCGACTCGGTAAAAGCGTCCGAGCCCGTCGCACTGGCCCCCGTTTCGGTTTAACCTGCCACTCTTCTTTTCATGATCAACTCCACCAAGACCCCTCGTGCCGCGCTCGCTGCGTTGCTCGTCCTTGCCCTCGGCTTCACCTTGTCGGCCCACGCCGCCACGCCACCGGCGTCTGGCGTGCTACTGGTGCCCGCTGACGCCAATCTGAGCACCTTCAAAACCGAGAAGGATCCGATCCTTTCCCTGGATAACTCCACGGGCGCACCCGCGATCAAAGTCGAGTTCCCCGCCAACAGCGGCTACCCCGGCGTTGACCTGCCCGTCACCGGCGGTTCGTGGGACCTTTCAGCTTACTCCGCCATCGAGGCCGAGATCGCCAACATCAGCCAGTCCCGCCTCAACATCGGCCTGCGCGTGGACAATCCCGGCGACTGGCGCAAGCAGCCGTGGAACTCCAACAACGTCTGGCTCGCCCCCGGCGAAACCAAGACTCTCAAGGTCACCTTCGGCCAGTCGTATGGACGCGCCGGATACGCACTCGATGCGTCCAAGGTGAGCAACATCAAGATCCTCGCCGACAATCCCAAGCAGACTTCGGCCATCCTCATCAAAGCCGTTCGCGCCTCCGGCACCGCCGCGCCGGCCGCCGCTGCCGCTCCCGCCGCAACGCCCACCTCCAGCCCTGCCGCCGCCTCCTCCACGCCCGCCGCATCCGGCGCCGTCCTCTTCACTCCCACGGCCGAGAACATCCTCACCCTCAAGACCGAGAAGTCCCCCGTCCTCGCCGTCGAGGGTTCTGCCCTTAAAGTCACGTTCCCCAACGGTGGCGACTATCCCGGCCTCGATCTCCCGCTCGCCGGCGGCTCCGCCAACCTCTCCGCCTTCGCCGGCATTCAGGCCGAGGTCACCAACGTCGGGCAATCCCGCCTCAACGTGAACCTCCGCGCCGACAATCCCGGCGACTGGCGCAAGAACCCGTGGAACACGGGCAACGCCTGGATCGCCCCCGGCGAGACCAAGACCGTCAAGGTTGTCTTCGGCCAGTCGTATGGAAACCCCGGATACGCGCTCGACGCCTCACGCGTGAACAACATCAAGCTGTTCGTCGAACGCCCCAAGGCCGACGCCGCTATCCTCGTTAAGAACGTCGCCCCTTTTGGCACTGCCGGCGCGACCTCCGCGTCCTCCACCGCCACTTCATCCACGGCCGCAACTCCCGCCGCTGCCGCCGGCCAGGACGCCACGTTCTCCCCGTCGATCGGCGGAGAGCTCCTCGATCTCGATAAAAACAAACTCGCCGGCTTCAACTACTCTGAGTCCTCCGCCGTGATCGAAAACGGCAAGGTCAAGGTCACCTTCCAAGCAGGTTCCAATTATCCCAACATCCAGTTTCCCATTCCCAAGGGCGGCTGGGATCTCTCCGCCTTTGGCGAGATTTCCGTGACCATCACGAATCCCAATGACCGCCGCGTCACCGCGTTCATGCGCGTGGACAATCCCGGCCACTGGAAATCCGAACCATGGAACACCGAGAACCTCACCATCGGTGCCGGCGAGACCAAGACCCTCAAGCTCACCTTCGGCCAGCAAAACGGTGCGCCGGCCTTCCCGCTTAACTCGAAGCGCATCTCTGCGATTCAGATTTTCATCGTTCGCCCCAAGGCCGACACCACGCTCGTCCTCGCCGATCTTAAAGGCACCGGCTCTCCCGCCGCCGCCAACGACAGCGCCGCGTTGTCCTCGCCCGCCGACCGCGACATCCCCGTCACTCCGCCCGCCTGGCTCGGCCAGCGTCCCCCCGTCGAAGGCGATTGGGTGCAGACGCTCAACGAGAACTTCGACGGCAATAAGTTGAACGAAAAACTCTGGACGCCCCGCTTCCCGTGGGACGGCCCCCAGCCCGGCCAGCTCCAGCGCTACGCTCCGCAAAACGTGGTCGTTGCCGACGGTGTCGTTTCCTTCAAATCCGAGAAACTCCACGGCCACGAAAACAACGATCCCGCCCGCCCCACCCGCGAATACACTTCCGGTCTTATCCAGAGCTATGACAAGTTCGCCCAGCTCTACGGCTACTTCGAAGCCCGCGTAAAGTTGCCCACCGCCCGCGGCCTCTGGCCCGCCTTCTGGATGATGCCCGACCGCGGTGCCGCCTCCGGCCTCAACACCTGGCAGCGTCGCGACACCGGCAAAGGCGCCATGGAAATCGACATCCTCGAGCACCTCGCCGAATGGGGCCCGGGCCGCAACAACGTCGCCCTCCACTGGGACGGCTACGGCGCTGATCACAAAGCGTGGGGCACCAGCCACGTTTACTTCGGCCCCACACCCGACGGCTGGCATAACTTCGGCGTGCTTTGGGAGCCGGGTAAACTCACCTGGTTCATCGATGGCAAAAAAGTCGTCGAATACGAAAACGCCCGCGTCTCCAACGTCCCGTCTTATCTGAAGCTCAACACCCAGATGGGCGGCTGGGCCACCAAGGACGTCGATCTCTCCAAGCTCCCCGACTATTTCAAAGTCGATTACGTCCGCGCCTGGCAGCTCAAGAGCCGGCAATAACGGACCGTTACCCCAATCTACCCCTACCCCGCTGCCATGAACCTCCGAGCCCACCCCACCCACCTGGATCCGCGAAAAGCGTTCACGCTCATCGAACTCCTCACCGTCATCGCAATCATCGGCATCCTCGCCACGATTCTTATTCCGGTGGTGGGCAAGGCCAGGGATTCCGCGGCAAAATCCACGTGTGCGAGCAACCTCCGCCAACTGGCGTTGGGCACCATCGCCTACGCCAACGACCATCGCGGGGCCATCCCGCTGCGCCCCGCTGGCAGTGTGGTTTACCCGTTTCCACATGCGTTCATCGCCGCCGACTGGGACACGTTCAGTCCGTTCCTCGGCAGTCCGCCCAAAGACGGAATCATGTTCTGCCCCGGTCCGTTAAAAACGTGGCGTAATCCGGAGACGGCCGGCTACGCCGCCACCGGCCCGACTGCCAATTACGTTACCTATTCCTACTACGGCAATCTTCCCCTCAAAGCCCCCATCGTAGCCGGTTACGGTCTCGGCACCCAGAACGTGCTTAAACAACGCAGCCAAATTCCCGACCGTTTTCCGCTCTGGACCTGCCTGACCTACCGCTCGGCCGGGCGCGCTTATGGGCACTCCGATCCTGAGTCGACCACCGGCTCTGTGCAGGGCCAGAACGCTGCCCACGCCGATGCCTCCGTGCGCTGGGTAAAGGGAACTTCACTCATCTCCTACTACGAGAACGCCGGGGTGGATTTTTACGCCCCTTCGCCTACACTTTAGGCCTCCGCCACTCGAAGCCCCGCTTCGCCACCGACGCTAAACCCTACCATGAATCGCCGACCCATTTTCTCCGTCGAACGACCACCTGTGATGGGGCTTCGTCACGCCTCCACCGCGAAAAGTTCTTCGTCGCCCGCACGCCATTCCGCGCGCGACCAGCGCGGTGGTTTTGCGCTCCTCATCACGATTACACTGCTCGCGTTTTTGGTGCTTCTGCTGGTCTCGCTTGCCAGTCTCACGCGCGTCGAGACACAAGTCGCGAGCAACAACCAGTCCCTCGCCCAAGCCCGTCAAAACGCCCTGATGGCGCTCAACATCGCCGTCGGCCAGCTCCAGAAATACGCCGGCCCCGACCAACGCACCACCGCCCGCGCCGACCTGCAAAACGCCCCCGGCCAGAATAACACCCACTGGGTCGGCGTTTACGGCAGCTCCGTCCCCGCCGACTACAACGCCACGCCCGAGTCCATCGCGGTAAACCTCACCACCGCCGCCAATATCAACGCAACCACCGGCTCACCCGCGCGCTTGCTCAGCTG
>JBEVND010000122.1:0-3502 GCA_040508285.1 Rariglobus sp.
AAATCGTAGCGCTTGTCGCTGAAGAAGGCGCGGACGTATTCGGGCGAGCCGATTTCGATGAGCGCGGGCGCGCCGTCGACGTTGAGGAGGAAGCTGCCGCAGTCGTTGTGATTGTGGTGCTCGGCGTTGTGGCCGCCCTTGGCGGCGAATTCCCAGAGGTGGCCGCGGGCATCGGTGCCGCGTGTAACGATGGCACCGTAGTCGTCGAAGAAGACGTCGGGGTGCACGGGCTCGCGGGCGGCGGCCAGTTGAGCGGGCGCGGCGGTGCGAAGGGCGAGGCGCGAAAGGAAAAAGAAGTCAGTGCGGAGCGCGTCGAGGTCGATACCGGCGTCGGCTTGATGGCGGTAGAGCGAGGTGCCTTGCGCGATGAGCGTGGGATCGGCGAGACGTTGCCCGAGGTAAGTGAGCAGCGAAGGACTGAGCCGGCCGGTGCGGCCGCCGTCGGAGAAGTTAACGAAATGGCCCTCGGCGAGCGTGACCTGCGGGGCGAAACGGGCGATGGCGGCGACCTTGGTGTCGCCCTCAAAAACGGAGAGTTGTCCGCGTGTGCGGTGCTCGAGCTGGGCGTTGAGTTCGGCGAACCAGCCGAAGCCGTAGGACCAGTAGCCGGGGCCTTCCGAGGTAGAGCCGTCGGAGCCGTAGCCGCTGAGAAACCCGGGCAGACGCGTGGCGGCAACCGCCAGCATGCGGGCCACAAGTGCGTGGTCTTCCTCGATTGCGAGGGCGGCTCCGAGAACGCCTTGGTGACAGACGGCGTTCCAGTTGTTGGTGATGGTGAGCCAGTGGAATTTGGCGCGGGGGTTGACGTAGTTCTCGAAGATCTGGACGTGCAAGCGCGTCTTGATGCGTTGCGCGAGATCGGCGGGAATCACGGCGGCGAAGACGACGAGGATGTCGGCGAGGTTGTTGGCCGTCTCGGCGCCGAAGAGGTCGATCATCCACGGATTCTTGCCGGTGGACTCGTTCCAGACGTGCGCAGGCAGGGACCAGGATTCCTCGTCCATGATCTCGCTGAGTTTTTTAATGAACGACGGTAACAGGCGGGCGCGGGTCGCCTCGTCGCCGAGGAGCACGGCCAGGGCGGCGCGGCCGAGACGGCGGCGGCGTTCGAAGTAAGGGCGCTCAAAGGGCAGGCGGTCGCCGGTCTTAAAGAAGTCGGCGTAGAGCTCGTCGGTGAGCGCGGGGAGCGGCTCGCTGGCCTCGGCGTCGGCGCGGGCGATGAGCGGAGCGAGCCACGAAACGACCGCAGGGTTATCACGGACGGCGGCCCAAGCGGGGTCGCCGAGGAGCGGGAGCGAAGGCCGGCCGGCGGTGGCGGCGAGGATCGCGGCGATTTCAGTTTCAGGGAGCGGGGCGAGCAGCAGGTTGCGCATGGGGAAGCGCAGGACGTTAGCGGGCCTGGGGAGCGGGGGAAGCAGATTGCAGATTTGGCCGGGCGGGGGGCGCCAAGAATTCGCTCGATTGTGTGAACAAAGCGGGGCGGGTAGCCTCGAGGCGCTCCGTTGAGGCCGGGGACGCACGCCTGGGACCGTGACGGACGCGAAGGACGTGAAGCAACCGCTGGCCAAGAACGATCTGCCCGCCGCTTGGGTCGCCGCCACGGTGCGGAGACGCAGACGCGAAAACCGTGTCGGATTTATTTGATGTCCAAGGCGCGGCGTTGGGCGGCGTCCTGACGCTCGGCGATGACGTTGATGCGTTCCATGCGGGCATTGTAGATCGCGACTTGGGCGTCATCGTCGAAGGCAAGCTCGCCACCTTTCACCGACCACTTGCCGAGTTGTCCGCGAAGTTGTCCGTAGATCTCGCGCACCTCGACGTAGAGCTTCGCGTCCAGATTACGCACCGCCCGGATCGCGCCAAGGCGACCGGCGCTCGATGAGTGAAAACCGCTGAGGAACGCCTGTTTGTCGGCCGCGCTCAGTTTGCTGGCCTTCAAAACGGCATCCATGTCGGTGTCGAGCGACGAGGCGCGCTTCAACAGGGCGGCGTTGAGCTTCTCGAGCTCGGCGAGTTGTCCGAGGCGACGATCGATCAGTTCGGCGGTGTTAGCGGAGGTGTAATCAAAGCCGCCGGCATCGATGTATTTTTGCACCGCGGAGGTGTAGGTGATGCCGCCTTCCATCAGCGGATTGATCACCTTCATGCTGACCTCGAATGCGGCGCGGGACTTGGGACTGACTTTGTTCGTCACATCGGCGATCAGCGCCTGCATCTGCTTTTGCAGATCGGTCACCTTCGCCATGTCTTCGCCGGCGGCGTGGATCTCGCGCTGCAAGCGGGCCGATTCCACTTTGAATTTTGCGATGATCTGCTCGTCGGAGTCTGCCGCGCGGGCGGGCGAAGCACCCAAACAGACGCAGGCGAAGAGAAGGCCAAGGGCGATGCGAAGGGGGCGGAAAAGCTTCATTGGCAGAAACAAATGGAACGACCGCTTCGGTCCAAGCATTATCAAAGGCGAGGTGACGACGAGCAGAAGCAGTCGCCTCAATCCGTCGTGGAGCCCGATTTAATGCGGTAGTGCCCGATGATCTTGTAGGCGAAGAGCACGTTTTCTTCGCGCGCGCCGGCACCGATGTTGTGGATGACCAGCGGCGTGTTGCCGGACTTTTTATCGGTCACGATACCGATGTGGAGCAGGCCGCCGTCGAGACTCCAGGCAACGATGTCGCCGGGCCGATAGGTTTCAGGCGCGGTCCATTTCTCGGTCAGGGCGAGGTGTTTTCGCTCGAAGTAGCGCGCCAGGTTTGGAACGCGCCGATGGTCGATGTTCTTATCGGGCTTTTTAAGGCCCCAGTTTTTTGGATAGAGGGAAAAGTTCTCCCGCATGTCCTCGTGAACTTCCTTTTGAAGATCGATGCCGGCAGTGCGAACGGCGCGGATGACCACATCGGTGCACACGCCGGTGTGCGCGGGCACATCGCCGCCCGGATAAACGAGCTTCACATAACTGGGATCGTAGCTCGTGGTCACTCCGATCTGGTTCCGCGCGCCACTGGTGATTTTTACGCCCACCGGAGCGGATTCCTGCGCAAAGAGAGCGGCACTCAACACCGAGAACGCGACGAGGATCGGGAGTAGGCGATGCATGAACGAAGTGCCCGCATGCAGAAATATCCCCGTCCGCAAAGCGACGAAAAGATATTCACATTCGTCCGCCGGAATAGGTCTGCGCCTCGGCCGGCGGCGGCACGAGGGAGCTCGATGCTTTCCGCCGACGGCGCGCTCATTTGGTCGGAGACTTCAGGAGAAACCGGCGCAGGTGCGCACAACGCGTTTGGAGGTGGCGCTCCGACGTAAGGCAGTGGCGAAAGAGCTGTGGGATCAGCAGCGCTTTGCCGACACGGCACCCGACCAGCGCGCGCCGGCAAGGCGAGTTGCCTACCCGGCCTAGCGTCGGCGGGAGCTGACGATCACTCGACCGTGGTGATCTCTTGGGAACGCGAATTGAGCTGGACTGACGTGATGCCGATTTCGGCCGCAGCGGCGGAGGAATACATCT
>JBEVND010000133.1:0-3232 GCA_040508285.1 Rariglobus sp.
CCTTCGCGATCTCAAACCTGCCGTTGGGCGCGTCTCCCGTGAGCACGAAGCGGTCGAAGGTGTCCAACGCCGTCGGAGGACCCGCGATTTCGATCTGTAACTGTCCGGGCTGGGCCGGAGTCTTCTCGGTGGCCGCGACACCGATGAGGACGTTGACGTTGCGCAGCGTGAGCAGGCCGGGCGCGTTGATGCCGGCGGTAAGGGTGCCGAGATTTACCAGCCGCATGCCGGAAGCGTCCGCGCTGCCCGTGCTGTTGACGTAGGTCAGCGTGCCCGTGCCGAAGAGCACTCCGCCGGGCGCGTTGAGAATCTGCGCATCGTTGACGCCCGGCTTGTAATAACCACCCGGGCCGGTGCTCGCCATGAGACGTTCGAGCGACGCCTGGTCGCCGCCGATGGCGAGGCGTCCGCGGTTCTCGATGCCCACGAAACCGGCGTGGTTACCGCGCGCGGACAAACGTCCTGCAAGCAGAAGGTCGCCCGCGTTGAGCAGTTTCGCCTCGCGTCCCTCGAAACGATTACGCGAACCAGCGTCGTTCGTTTGCAAGGCGAGCGCGGAGCCGGACTGAATCTTGAGAACCGAGCCGAGGTAGTTGGTGAACACGACTTGTCCGCCGGTCACCGAGAAGGCCGAGGCTGCTGTGCCGTCGCCGAGCGTGAAGCTGGCCTTGGCGGTGCCGTCGGCCGCGCCGTTTTCCACAAGCCGCTTCCCATTTCGCTCGGGATGGGCGAGGCCGAAAGCAGCCGGACCGGAGACCTGCACTTGGCCGAGATTGTTGAAGGTGCCGTCGCCGCGCGCATAATCGAGCTGGCCGATCACCGCTCCCGCGCCGAGTTGAAGGGTTCCAATATTTTTGAAGTTTGATCCGCCGATGCGCGACCCGTCGAGCAGGCGCATCGCGCCTTCGTTGACCAACGAAAGTCCCCAGAGCGGACGGTTCGTGGACGACATCGTGTGGATGACCGCGCCGTTGCGCAGTGTCCATGAACCGATGTTGGTAAAACCTCGTTTTCCGGTATTGTTCGCGGAAGCGGCCCAATCGTAGATGAGCGCCGCGCCGTCCTGATCGAGCGTGCCGTTGTTCACGATCATCGCGTGGCCACCCGCATCACCGTAACGCAGCACCGTGCGTTGGAGCGCGGACATCGCCAGCGCGCCCTCGCCGCCTCCGCCTTCGAGCGTGATCGTGGGCGGCGTTTTGTAACCGGCTCCGCCCGACGTGATGAAAACACCTTCGACTTCAAGCGTCGGCTCCACCTCGACGCCTTCGCCGCCGCCACCCGAGAGCGTGACTTTGGGTGCGCGCAGGTAACCGGTGCCGGCATCGGTGATGCGCAGGGCCGCAATCGTTCCGCCCGCTTTGTCGATCTGCGCGGTCGCCGCCGCCTGTCGTCCGCCCGCGACATCCGGCGGCGCGATGACCACCGTGGGCTCGGAGGTGTAGCCGGAGCCGAGTCGCGCAAGTCCCAGCTGGGAAACCGCCATTGTCGCCACGCCGGACGCGCCCTCGCCTCCACCACCCGAGAATACCACCCGCGGAGACTCCCCGTATCCAAATCCGCCCGACACCACGGTCCCGGCGGTCACGCGGCCGTCGCCGCCGAGACGCACATTCCCCTTCACCGCGATCTCGCTGAGCGAACCGTTTTCAAACGTGAGATCGCGACCGGCAAGATCCAGCGTCACGGCGGTTTCTTGAACAAGTGTGCGCGGCTGGAGCTCGCCCCGGACGATAATCGACGTCGAAGAATTCTCGACGGGCGCGGTCGTCTGCACGGCTACGGCTGAAGCCGCTTCACGCACCTGGTAAAACATTTCTCCCTCCTCCTCAAAATCACCAAGCAGCATGCGCTCCGATTCCTGCTCGGGCCGGTCGGTCCAGCGTTCGAGCGCGAGGCGATAAGTCTGGCCCTTTTTGTAGGTCAGGTATTCGGGGAACACTTTCCCATCGAGGACCGACCATTGAGCGACACCGATTTTTTTGTCGTCACATTTTCCTTCGATGACGTTGAGCACTTCGAATTGCTGAACGGATAAACACCGGCGGTAAGGCGCGATGCCCGCGGGGTCGGCCGGCGGACAACTCGCAATCAGCTTCGCCTCGACGACCACATGGGCGACGGCTTTGCGTCCGGAGATACGCTCGGTTTGTTGCGCGAAACGCTGGCGCGCCTCCGAAGCACCGATCGTTCGCGTGAACACACCGATGCCCTCCAGCAAGCCCGGCCAGTTTCGTCCGCCCTTCCAAGCGTCGCCAAAAACCAAATGCTGCGGCGTCCAGCCGGCGAGACCGCCGCGCAACGGATTCGCCAGCAGCACGCGTTGTCCGTCCAGGTAACAGGTCAGGTCGCCATCGGTGTAACTCACGATAACATGGTTCGCGCGACCCGGCGTGAGCCGCACCAGAGGAACGGGCGGCGAAAGCGTCTTCGCGTCGCCCGTTTTAAGACGCAGCGTGAGCCAGTCGCCTTTTTGAAAGAGCTCGACGTTGCCGGATTCCAGATCATCGGCGAACGCCACCACCACACCCTCGCCAGCCGGCGGTGTGGCCGGAGGCGTGAGCAGCCCCTCGAACGCAAACTGGTTCGACGCCTTCGCACCGGCCAGCAACGGCGCGTCGGCGGCCTCGGGCACAAACGCACCACCCGCGAGATCCATCACATGATAACGCGCATAACGCGCGGCGTCGCGGAACTGGCCGATGCACTGGCGGATCGCGCCAGTCTGCGCATCCGTGATCTGGTTGCCGGCGGCACCGGTTTCCCACGCGTAAACCATGCCCTTCTGGTCGGGCGCGGCGGCGGCCGTTTCTCCCGGCTGCGAGGACGACACGACGACACTGTCGCGCAGCGCCTTCAGCGCTTCGGGCGTCGGCTTAACCCAGACGTCGGCCCAGTAGTCGCCGCGCTTGTTCGCGGTGACAGGCACCCAGCGCTCGACGGTTTTCAGATCGTCGGAAAACTTGCCGACATAGACTTCGATTTTTTCGGCGACGTGGTTGGGGATTTTTACCTCGGCGCGGTAGGCCCACTCGACGAACGGACCGGAGACGACGAGGAACCGCACGTCGTTGGACCAACGGATGCGGTGCACTTCCTCCTGACCGACCAGCTTGAGTCCGGGCACGGGATGAAACAGCACGGTCTCACCGTAGGCGTTGCCCGTGCGGTTCGTGGGAAAAAACATGTGCGCGCTGCGATGGTTGCCGGTGAACACCCACATGCGGTGGCT
>JBEVND010000160.1:0-6707 GCA_040508285.1 Rariglobus sp.
TGCTCTCGCTTTGACCGGCGCGGTAGTAACTCCCGTAAGCCGCGGTCTTCAGCCCGTGTTCCAGCGTCAATTCGCGCACCTCGCGCGCCCGCGCCAAATCGCCGTGTGGCACGTGGATATCGCCACCCCATTCGATGCCTTTCAACCCGGCCTTCTTCACGAGCCCCGCCACTTCGTTCGGGCTTAGTTTACGGAAGGTCACAGAAACGAGCCCGGGATAAATCATGCGGCCCACCCAAGCCACTCCCGCAAGGCGCGACAATCCTCAACCCGCGATTTCACGAGGGAAAACGGTGACTTCTTCGTAACACTCCGCACATGCAGTCGCGCTACTTATGGCTCGTCCTCGCCGCCGCCCTCACCGGCAGCGCGGCCCAAGCCTGCCCGAACTGCGGCGGAGCCGACCCGCTTCGCCTCCGCGAACTCGAGCCCAAGGCCACGCAACGTTACCCCGACGCGCCCGTCGTCGACTACACGCTCAACATCGCCGAGACCACGCTCGCACCGGCCAGGAAACTCGTGCGCGTCCTCACGCTCAACGGCACGGTGCCCGGCCCTGTGTTGCGTTTTCGCGAGGGCGATGTCGCGCGCATCCGCGTCAACAACCAGCTCGCTCGCGAGGAAACCTCCGTCCACTGGCACGGCCTGCTGTTGCCCAATGTCGAAGACGGCGTGCCGCATGTGACCACGCCCGTTATCCCTGCCGGCGGCTCGCGCACCTTTGAGTTCCTGCTCAAGCAAGCCGGCACGTATTGGTATCACAGTCACACCGGCCTTCAGGAGCAGCGCGGCATCTACGGCAGCATCGTGATCGAGCCCAAAACCGACGCGCCCGCCCGCACCGATCTCCCACCGATCGACCGCGACGAGGTGCTCGTGCTCTCGGACTGGACCAATGAAAATCCCTACAACGTTCTCCGCACGCTCCATCGCGGCAGCGACTGGTATGCGATTCGCAAAGGCACCGCGCAGTCGCTCTTCGGCGCTTATCGCGCGGGTCACCTCAAAGAGTTTTTCCGCCGCGAGAAATCCCGCCTCCTGCCGATGGATGTCTCCGACGTCGCCTACGACGCGTTTCTTATCAACGGCCTTCCTCGACCACGCCTCGCCGCGCGTCCCGGCGAAACCCTGCGCCTGCGCGTCATCAACGCCGCCGCCTCGACTTACTTTTATCTCAGCTCCGCCACCGGTCCGCTCACGCTCATCGCCGCCGACGGCATCGATGTCGCACCGATCCGTCAAAACCGACTGCTCCTCGGTATGGCCGAAACCTACGACGTGCTCGTCACCGTCCCCGCCGATGCCGCGCCCGCCACGTGGGAAATCCGCGTCACCGCCCAGGACAACTCCGGCCACGCGTCGCTCCTGCTCGGCGACAGCGTCGGCCCGGAAAACTCCGCACCCGCCCCCGGCCCGCTGGAAATCTACGCCGGCATGGACGCCACGCTCGAAGCCGTGCTCAACCAGCTCGACGAAACCTCCGACATCACCGACGCCGAAGCCCTCGCCACCGAGAACGCACGGCCACTTTCACCCTACACGCGTCTTCAGGCGACGCGCTCGACTGCGCTTCCAGCCGAGGCACCCACTCGCGAAGTCACCCTCAAGCTCACCGGCGACATGGCGCGCTACCTCTGGTCGATCGACGACCAGCCCATCGATCAACATAGCACCATCGCCGTAAAGCGGGGCGAAATCCTCCGCCTCGTGCTCGTGAATAACACCATGATGCACCACCCCATGCATCTCCACGGGCACTTTTTTCGCGTGCTCATGCCCGGCGCCACCGACACCGACCGCGCGCCGCTCAAACACACCGTCGACGTCCCGCCCATGAGCCGCCGCGTCATCGAATTCTACGCCGACGAAGACCGTGACTGGTTGTTTCACTGCCACTTGCTCTACCACATGATGGCCGGCATGGCCCGCGTCGTCAGCTACCCGGCCGCCGAAGATCCCGCCTACCAGCCCATGCTTGGCGAACATGGCCACGCGCATACCTACGCTTGGCTTGACGCCACCCTGCAGACGCACATGAGCACCGGCCTCGCGACCGTCCAACGCGCACGCGACAACATCAACCTCGCGTGGGAACTCGGCTGGGAGCGCGTATCCCGTCGTGAATACGAAATCGACGCCACCTACTCGCATTACTTTAATCCACGCTGGACTGCGTTTGCCGGTTATCGTCTCACCAACCAACCCGGTGGCGCCAACAGCGTCATCGCCGGCGCCAACTACCTGTTACCTTATCTCGTCGACGCCACGCTGACGCTTCAGAGCAACGGCGAAGCCCGCCTCGGTCTCGCCAAAACCCTGCCGCTGACGGCCCGCCTTGGCCTTTTCTCAAGCGTTGAGTATGATACCGCGCAGGATTTCTCCTGGCAGGCCGGTCTGACTTACACGCTCACTCAAACGCTTTCACTTATCGCCACGCATGACTCCCACTGCGGGACCGGCGCCGGCATTGCTCTTCGTTTTTAATCTCATGATCCGCCTCTCTCTCATCGTTCTGTTCAGCTTGTCCCTCGGTTTGTTCACCGCCCGTGCCGCCGAACCCACCGCCGCGGCCAAGCCGTATCCGCTCAAAGTCTGCATCGTCACCGACAATGACCTCGGCTCCATGGGCGAAGAAACCTCGCTCACTCACGAGGGCCAAGTCGTGAAATTTTGCTGCGCACCCTGCGAACGCAAATTCCTCAAAAACCCCGCCCGCTACCTCGCCAAACTCACGCCCGAGAAAGCGAAGGCCGACGCCCCGGCGGTGACGAAGTAACGTTTTCGGGTGGCGGGAAAGCCCCTGCGCGGCTTGTCTGCCGCTCCGCGTGATTTCCACCCGCAAGCATCTCGACTACACCCTCGGTTACATCGGGCTCAACCTGCTCGCCGACGCCCGCGCCGAACTCGCGCTCATCAAGCCCGCCGACCGTGAGACCCCCGACGTGCTCACCGTCGAAATCGAACTGGCCATGGCGCGTTTCACCTGGCCGCGCGTGATCAGCCTGTCTTCGCGGCTCGCCGCACTCACGCCGACGTTCGAGCGCCCTTGGATTTCGTGGGCCTACGCACTCCGGGAAAAACAACGCATCGCCGAAGCCCGCGACGTGCTCCTGCGCGCCGAGAAACTTATCGATAAGCCTACCCCGCTGGTTGATTACAATCTCGCCTGCTACTTCTGCCTGCTCGGCGACCTGACCGAAGCCCGGCGACGTCTTAAGCGCGCCTGCGCCCGCGAGCCCGATTGGAAAACCGAAGCCGCTTCCGACCCTGACCTCGCCGCCTTGCGTTGACCGCCCGCACGGTTTGCCCCACGGAACCGCCACCCCGCGTCCAAGTCCATTAACTTTACCATGCGCTCCCTTCCCCTCATCACGGCGTTACTCGCGGCCACTCTCGCCCTCACCGGTTGCAATACCTTTGAGCGCCGCGCCGAGAAAAAGGCCGACACCTTTGCCGCGCTCTCCGAAGCGGACCGCGAGCGCCTCGAGAAAAAGGTGATCAACGTCGGTGACACCGCCGACATGGTCTACATCGCCCTCGGCGATCCCGATGAGAAACGCGTCACCGCCACCGCCGCGGGCGAAAGCGCCACTTGGGTCTACAATCGCTACTGGCAGGAGTATCGCGGCGAAGGCTACGGCGGATTTCGCCGCCACGTCGTGCGCAACTCCAAGACCGGTGCCGCATCGGTTTACTATGAACCGGTAACCGTGCCCATCTACGCGGAGCGCAAACAGCCGATCATGCGGGTCGTTTTCGAGGGCGGCAAAGTGTCCGTCGTCGAGGAAGCTCATAACTGAGCCAGCTTTTCAGCCCCCCGCGGCACCTGCACCCGCGCGCCACTATTAAAACGAGTAAAACAAAACGTGCGTCGACCATGACTCGCGCGCGATTGGGGAGTTGGCCAGTTGCCGACCTGGCTGAAAACGTTGGCGCCAGCCGATTGAACTAAGTCATTGCGCAGGCTTGCCCCGAGACAGGCAGTTGGCACGCTCACGCGCCATGCCCCCCACCCCCACCCGTGATGAAACGGTGCATAGCGAGGCTTTCCTTAGCTCGTTGATGCGTCGTCAGCTTCGTCTATCCATCGGCTGTGCCGCCGCGTTTTTTATCGCGCTGCTCGGCCTTCCCCTCGCCAACTATTTCGCCCCTGCGTTCATGGCTACGCGCGTCGGCGGATTCACCCTTACCTGGCTGATCCTCGGCGTATTGTTTTTCCCCTACGTCTGGCTGATCTCCGGTTATTTCATCAAGCGCTCGCTTAAGCTTGAGGCCGACGAAGCCCGGGAGGTTCTCAGCAAATGATCGCTCCCCTCGCTCCCCTCGCCCTCATCGGCGGTGTCGATCCCTGGATCTTCATTTTCTCTTTTGTCACGGTCGCCATCACGATCTGGATGGGCTTCCGCTCCGCCAAGACGTCCAAAACCGCTGGTGACTTCTTCGTTGCCGGTCGCTCGGTTTCGGTCGGTTGGAACGCCTCCGCCATCTCCGGCGAATACCTGTCCGCCGCGTCCTTCATGGGTATCGCCGGCATGGTCATGGCGATCGGTTACGACGCGTTGTGGTATCCCGTGTGTTACGCGTGCGGATACCTGTTCCTGCTGCTGTTCATCGCCGGTCCGCTGCGCCGCTTTGGCGCCTACACGATTCCAGACTTCGCCGAGGGTCGCTATGACTCGCCGGTCTTCCGCAAAATCGCGGTGGTCTTCGTGATGTTCATCGGCCTGTTCTACACCCTGCCGCAGATGAAGGGCGCGGGCACGACGCTCGCTTATATTTTCCCCGGCCTGCCTTACTGGGTCGGCGTCGCCGTGGTCGGCGCGGTGATCACCCTCAACGTCGCGCTCGGCGGCATGAAGGGCATCACCCTCGTGCAAGCCATGCAGTATTGGATGAAGATGTTCGCGATTAGCGTGCCCGTCTTCGTGCTCATGGCCGTCTTCGGCGGTTACGGTAAAAACCTCTCGGTTAACGACAATCCCGCCAGTCTCGCCGCCGCGCTCAACCCGGTCGGCATCGAACAACGCGCCGAGGTCGTCCGCCAGCCTTTGCCCGCCAACGCGCCGAAAGATGACGTATGGATCGCGCCGTTCGGCCCGCTCACGACCAAGGCCGCCAAAGCCGCCGGTCTTTCCCCCGAGGAGACCAAGCCCCTGTCGCTCGTTTACACCTACTCGCTGATCATCGCTCTCGTGTGCGGCACCGCCGGTCTCCCGCACATCCTCGTGCGTTTCTACACCAACCCGGATGGCGTCGCCGCCAAGCGCACCACCATGTGGGTGATGATTCTGATCGGTGTCTTCTACGTATTCCCGCCCGTCATGGGCGTGATCGGACGCAACTTGCTCCCCGAGCTCTATGCCGCCACCGGCGCCAAGGGCACCGACAAGATCGTTCTCGAACTGCCACGCATGATCAGCGAACGCTACGGCGTCTGGGGCTCGATCCTGAGCGGTATCGCCTGCGCCGGCGCGTTCGCCGCCTTCATGAGCACGTTCTCCGGCTTGCTGGTCTCGATGACCGGCGCCCTCGCCCATGACGTTTATGGTCGCATGCTGCGTCCTCAGTCCACGCCTGAACAGCGCATGCGTATGTTTAAGTTCGCCGCCATCGGCATCGGTGGTTTGTCCGTGCTCCTTGGCTCCCAAGTCGAACAGCTCCAGATCAACTTCATGGTGGGCCAGGCCTTCGCCATCGCCGCCGCGAGTTACTTCCCGCTGCTGTTCATGAGCGTCTGGTGGCGCGGAATGACGATGAAGGGTGCCGCCATCGGTATGTTGAGCGGTGGCATCGCGGCGCTCGCGTGCACGACGGTGATCAACTTGAGCGACCTCAAGAAAATCAACCTCGGCTCCTTTTGGATCGAGAACCCGCTCATCCGCATCCTCTGCGAACAACCCGCCATCTGGACCGTTCCTCTCGCGATCATCCTCATGATCGTGATTTCGAAACTCACCTCGAAAGACATCCCAAAGGACATCCGCATGAAGATGCTCGTGCTTCACGCCCCCGAAGCCCTCGGCCTGAAGAACGAATACATCCAGGAACAACAAGCTGGCGCGGGCCATTAATTCCCGGCGTCGCCGTCCCGTTCAGGCGCATTTAGGACACAAAAAGCGACCCTTCACCGGGTCGCTTTTTTGCGTTCCTTACGCCGCAATCAGCGGTTCAGCGCGGCGGCACCGCGGCCGCTTTCACCGCTTGGAGCAACGGATCGCGTTTGCCCGCGGGCAACTCGGGCCGCCAGCCGCTGCCCAACTCCCAGATAATTGCGCCACCGAGTTTCATTTTCCGCGCGTAATCAATCTTCAGGCGCAGCGAACGTTCGTCGTCGAAGGTGATAAACGCCCGTCCGTCTTTCGCGTCCGTCGGCACGCTCAGATAAGGCACGGCGGCTCTTTCATCCCACCGAAAGCGTTCCGGCGCGAAATACGTTTTCATGATCTCCGCATACGCGAGCTGCCTGGTTTTCACGCCCGCGATCGACTGTTTCGGACCGTCCGCGCCCGTCCAGGAATAACCATAAAATGCCAATCCCAGTCCCAGCCGACGCGGCTCGATGCCCGCGGACAACCACTCGCGGATCTTCATATCCACACCGGGAAATTCGCGCGTTGAACCGGGAATTTTTTCGCCGCCCGTCCACAGCGCCGAGTTGTGCCACGTGACCCAACCTTCCCACGCGCCACTGAGGTCGTAGGTCATCA
>JBEVND010000191.1:0-4071 GCA_040508285.1 Rariglobus sp.
AAGGGCACGGGTTTTGGAATTTTTCGCAGACGATCCGGTTCTTTGACCGGGAGCTGAAGGGCAAGGGCACGCGGCCGGCGATTGGCGAAGTCGTGTGGTCGGGAACAGGGGAAGACGGCTGGAAGGTTTCGACGGTGTCGGATGCCCCGTCAGTCGAGTTTTATTACGCGTTGGAGCCGTTGCGTGACCCAGCGTTGCGCGTGGATCCACGTGTGCAACCGGACAAATGGAAGTGGGAGAAACTCACCGCCGCGCGCGCCGGGACTGACGGGTATGCGGCCTCGTTGGCGTTGACGGCGGAAGTGCGCGCGGCGACGCAGGCGGTTCACGTCTTCGCCCGCGCGCGTGATGCGGCGGGTGTCGAGGCGTGTTCGCCGCTGGTTACGCAGACGCTGGTGTCCGCGCCAAAGTGAAGTCGTGCCGGCCGGGCCCGAAGGCGGTCACGGCCGGGGCGGTGAAACCGGAAGGGGGTTGGAATGTGGCGCGACTGCCGGCGGGGACGAGAAGTTGGATGCGGAGATGGTTGTCGGCGAGGTCCCAGCGAATGGAGGTTTCGCCTTGTGGTGTTTGTTGGCTCGCCTCGGCCCACGTGAGCGAGCCGCCCGGGCGCGGGCTGAAGACAATGTGGCAGTAGCCGGGTTCGTCGGCGTCGAGGTCGAGACCGGCGACGCGACGATACATCCAGGCACCGACCGCGCCGTAGGCGTAGTGGTTGAAAGAGTTCATGCCCTTGCTTTGGAAACCCTTCGCGGATGACCAGCCGTCCCAGCGTTCCCAAATGGTGGTGGCGCCGTTTTTGACGGGGAAAAGCCAGGAGGGATAAGTCTCTTGTTCGAGCAGTTTGTAGGCGGTGTCGAGGTGGCCGTGGCGTTCGAGCACGTCGAGCAGGTAGGGCGTGCCGACGAAACCGGTGGCGAGGTGGAACTGGCGTTCCTTGAGGCTGCGCACGAGGGCGAGAGCGACCGTTGCGCGTTGTTGTTCGGGGACGAGATCGAAGTGCAACGCGAGCACGAGCGAGGTTTGCGTGCCGGAGGCGATCAAGCCGTCGGGGGTGATGAAACGGTGTTGGAAGGCGGCGACGACCTCGGTGCGCCAAGCGGCGAACTGCTTCGTGTCCTCGGCGTGGCCAAGCACGGTGGAGATGCGGATCATCAGCTCCAGATCGTAGGCGAGGAACGCGGTGCCGATGAGATCGGACGGGGTGGATCCTTTCCAATTGTCGTGCCCGTCCAACCCGAGCCAGTCACCAAAGCCAGGCCAGCGTTCAAGATCGGGATGGGCGCGGATCTGGCCGATGCACCATTCCTTTTTTTGGTAGGCGAGCCACGTCTTCATGGACGCGTAGTGATCGGAGAGGATTTGGGTGTCTGCGTAGCACAGGTAGATTGTCCACGGACAGATGATGGTGGCGTCGGCCCAGGCAGGACCGCCGTCGGTCATATTGGGACTCATGCTGGTGCCCAAGGTGGCGTCAGGCGCGAAGGGCGGAATGCCGCCGGACGGCAGCTGGGAGTCACGGACGTCCTGCATCCATTTGTGGAAGAAGCCGCGCACATCGAGATTGAAGCAGGCGGTGCGAACGAAGACTTGGGCGTCGCCGGTCCAGCCAAGGCGCTCGTTGCGTTGCGGGCAGTCGGTGGGCACGTCGAGGAAGTTACCCTTTTGTCCCCAGACGATGTTGCTTTGAAGTTGGTTGAGCAGGGGATTGGAGCAGGCGAAGCGACCGGTCGCGGGCATGTCCGAGTAAATCGCGATGGCGGTGAGCACGAGCGTGTCGGCAGGTTGCAAGCCGGAGACCTCGGCGTAGCGGAAACCGTGAAAGGTAAAGCGCGGTTCCCACGTCTCGGGGCCGCCGCCCTTGCACGTGTAGTAGTCGGTGGAGGCGGCATCGCGGAGGTTGTCGTAGTAGGGCGTGCCGTCGGGATTGAGGATTTCTGCGTGGCGTATTTTGAGCGTGGTGCCGGTGGAAGCGGTGACGGTGAGGCGGATGCGGCCGGCGAGGTTTTGGCCGAAGTCAAAGATGCGTCCGCAGTCGGGCTTTTCGGGCAGGGCGGTGGCGGAAAATTCCTCGTGGCGTTTCACGACGGGGCCGGGTGAATCCGTGATGACGAGTCCGTCGGGCGCGGGCATGGGCGTGACGGCGTGCCAAGCGGAATCGTCGTAGTCGGGATGGGACCACGCACCGAGTTCCTGGCGGGCGTCGTAAGTTTCGCCCTGGAGGATGTCGTTTTCGAGGACGGGGCCTTGGGAGACTTTCCAGGATGGATCGGTGGCGATGTGTAGCGTGCGTCCGTCGGTCAGCGTGATGTCGAGTTGAGCGAGCAGACGCGGACGATCGCCGTAAATCTGGCGCTGAAACCAGCCGAGCTGGCCCGCATACCAACCCTCGCCGAGAATGGCGCCGAGGGCGTTTTCTCCCGGGACGAGCAACGCGGTGACATCGTAGCTTTGGACATACACGCGGTAGCGGTAGTCGGTCCAGCCGGGGGTGAAGACCGCGTCGCCGATGCGGCGGCCGTTGAGTTCGCATTCGTATAAGCCGAGTGCGGTGACGGCGAGACGGGCGGATTTGACCGCGGAGGGAAGCGTGAAGGTTTTGCGCAGGTGCGGCGCGGGAGCGGAGCTGCGTTTGCCGCCGCCATGGGCGGCCGCGATCCAGGAGGCGAGGGAAAGGGGTTGGGGAATCATCCCCTCATAAATAACAGAACCGTCGTTTCGAGACCTTGATTATCCTGCCAAATAGCTTTGTGATCCCGCCATGGCTTTGGAGGTGATGAAGCGAAAAAAATTCCTCGGACTCCCGCATCGCCGGGTAGCGGTTTTTCGTATGCCAAGGCAGACGGCGATGATGCGGCATCGGCACGAGTTCTGTGAAATCGTGCTGATTCTATCGGGGACGGGTGTGCATGTGACCGGAGGTTTTCGCCGTGAAATCGGCTCTGGCGACGTGCTGGTCATCAACAGTCGGCGGGCCCATGGATACGAGCGCACACGCGGGCTGAATCTCGTGAATGTTCTAATTCACAACGAAGTGCTGGCTCGTATCGAGCGGTCGTTGCGCGATGTGCCGGGCTATCGCGCGTTGTTCAACACCCGCGCGGAACGTTGGAAGCGTCCGCATGAAGGGGATCGCATTCTTCTGAGCGCAACAGAACGCACGCAAGCGGTGGAATGGATTGATCGCCTGGAGACGGAGACACGCAGCGACTCGCCGGAAAACGCGTTGATCGCCGAGGCTTATCTGACGCTGATCGTGGGGATGATTGCCCGACGCTATCGCGGTGGAGCTGATCGCAAAAAAGGCGTGGCCGATGGCGGCATCGGCGGGGTGACGCGTTGGATGGAACAGAATCTTGATCAACCCATGCGTGTGGCTGAACTGGCTGGCCGGGCGGGGATGTCGGAGCGGTCGTTCTATCGCGAATTTCGCAAGACCCTGGGGTGCTCGCCGGTCGAATATCTGTTGACGGCTCGCTTGGTGCGGGCCGCGGAAATGTTGCAGGAGTCCGCCGGACAGAGGCGCGTGTCGGAGATCGCGGAGGCCTGCGGATTTGCGGACAGCAATTATTTTTCCACCTGCTTCCGTCGTCTCAAGGGCTGTTCACCTCGAGCGTTTGGTTTGCGTGCGGGCTGCGGCGATATGCGGGCTGAGCGGCGCTAACTCGGAGGCCGGACGTCGCTTCACCTTGAGCGGGCTTCTCCGCAATGTGCGCGGTGACATGCCGGTTTTTTTGCGGACCCAAGTGGAGAAGTGTGAGAGCGAGCTAAAGCCGAGTTCGTAAGCGATCGTCTTCACGCTGCGGGATGATTCCGTGAGCGCGCTGCGGGCGGCATGGATACGACGGTCGGCCCAATAGTCGGCAGGTGTCTTGCCCGTGTTGATGACGAACATGCGGTTGAGGTGGCTTTTGCTGACGCCAGCGAGCAGGGCGAGTTCGGACTCGCGCAGCGGTTCATGCAGTTCAGCGCGCTCGATACGGTTGATGGCAATCCATACACGTTCGTCGAGAGGTTGGTGCGACGACGACGGAATGTTGTTTTCCCGCATGAGGTCGACGTAAGCGGTCATCC
>JBEVND010000019.1:0-3144 GCA_040508285.1 Rariglobus sp.
TATAAAGCGCGCCACCACCCATCGCTGGTTGTTTTTCTTTAGATGGCACTTGGCATTGTGTTAACAAGTGGTGGCGACCAGAAATCAAAATAAGCGACGGGTCACGTTCACGCTTAAGTGGGCTCAGCGAAAAGCTTTTTGTCGCAGGTTGCCGCGCTGTTTTACCGACACAAAAAAGCCCACGGTTTTAACCGTGGGCTGCGAGAAAGACGTGAATCGAGTTGGGTTAGAAGTTCACGGACAGACCGCCGCGCCATTCGCCCAACACTTCCACCGAGTTGCCCGTTTGCATGGAGTAGTCGGCGTAGAGTGAAACGCGGGGCGTGAGCGAGGCGTCGAAGCCGGCGCTTAGACGTGCGCTGTCTCGCTGCGGGTCGCGAGTCTCGACCGTGAATTCAGAGGCACCGAAGGCGGCATGGATTGAGCGGCTGTCGTTGGCGAGTTCGTGAACCCAGGCGGCCCGGGCGTGCGGGCGGATCACCACGGTGCTGACCTTAAACGCGATGGCGGCTTCCAGTCCCAACTGTGTGCGCAGTGAACGCGCAGACTGATCGTCAACCGTGGCATTGAACGCGCCGGCGCCGGTTTCGGTGAAACCCTCGGTTTTCCATCCACTGGCTTGGACGCCGGCGAAAGGAGACAGGGTAACCTGGCCGGTCTGGAAGCGACGACCGCCGGAGACATCGACGAGCCACTGGCGCCCGTTGGTTTCGGAACGCGCGGTGGCGGAGGTGCCGGCAAAGTTGATCCGGCGGGTGGACTCGTAATCGTCGAAGCCGTAGGCGGCTGTCGCGGTGGCGAACCACACGTCCTTCACCCAGGCAGCGCGGATGCCGGGCATCTTGTCCTTCACGTTGGTGTGGCTGCCAGAGGAGCCGAGACCGGCGTCGGTCTCGGTGTATTCAAAAAAGCCGCCAAGGGTGAGGTTCTCGGTGATGAAATGGTTGCCACCAACGAGACCTGACTGGCTGGTGTATTTGCTGGAGCCGACATTGGCATCACCTGCGGTGCGACCACGGCTTTGGCCCGCTTCGAAGTAGAAGGCGTCGCGGCCCGGAACAGCGGGAGGTTGATGCGCGAGGCGATCGGCCAGGGATGCCGTGTGCGCGAAGGCGATGTCGGACCAGATCTGGTAGCCTTGGGGCGACAGGGCGTTGAGGGCGGTCGGAAACTGCGTGGCGAGTGGCAGGGTGTTGAGCACGTCGGTGATCGCAGGATCATTTTGCGCTCCGTCGCCGACGGCGGCTTGGTTGGGCGTGTCTGCGAACGTCGAGAACGGGATCTGCGTGTAGGTCACGGTGACGTCGTTCGGGCCGTAGTTAACCGACCGCGCGATTGCCGCGGGAGCAGGCGGAGCGGCGACGATGGGGAAGATGCCGTTCACCCCACCGGCGGCGGTGATGATGGTGAAAGATTCACCGACGGGGTTGTAACCGTTGAGCGTGACCAGCTCCAAAATGCCATCCAGGTCCGCGGTGCCGCCGACCTGGAGTTGATCGAAGGAACCAGGAGCGGCGAACTCCACGACCATCACGCCGCCCGGACCCTGCGTGTAGTTGCCCGCAACTACGATGGTGCCGGGCGAGTTGCCGGCGCTGAGCGTTCCGTTGTTGGTGAGGTCGCCGTTGATGGTGCCTGCGCCGCGGAGAAATGCGCCGGAACCGATCGAGGTCGAGCCGACGTTGTTAACGAGGAAGAGGGTGCCGTCCTGAATGTTGACGGCGACCGTGGTGGCGTTGGCGATGACCAGCGTGCCGGCGCCTTGTTTCTCGAGCGTCCCGGTGCCCGAGAGCGCATTGTTCATCATGACATTGGAGGCCTCAT
This sequence comes from Rariglobus sp., assembly GCA_040508285.1. GTDB lineage: Bacteria > Verrucomicrobiota > Verrucomicrobiia > Opitutales > Opitutaceae > Rariglobus. The sequence goes on from JBEVND010000019.1 coordinate 1,825, forward strand.
CGAGGACCAGCGTGCCGGCCGCACCCAAGGTGATGTCGCCGTTGGTGGGGAGAAGCGCGAGGCTGGCGACGAGCCTGCCGGCGTTGACCGTGGTGGTGCCGGTGTAGGTTTGGAGGGCGGTGAAGGTGAGGTCGCCGAGGCCTTCTTTGGTGACGTCGCCGGCGCCTGAGATCACGCCGCCGTAGATGCCGTTGGCGGTCTGATCGAAAATAAGTTCGCCGGAGGATCCGGTATTACCGCTGTCGATGAAGCCGACGTTGCCGTTGACGGGAAGGTTTTCGCTGCCGGCGGTGAGCTGGCCCGCGTCGATGATGGTGCCGCCGGTGTAGGTGTTGGTGCCGGTTAGTTTCGCGATGGTCTGGAAAACCGTGAACGTGGCGGGCGTGACCAACGCATTGGAGCTGTTACCGTCGACGGTGACGTTGGCGGTGTTGTAGTTGGTGCCCGGGATGAGGACGAGGCCGGAAGGGCCGGGAACGTAGGCGCCGTCGCTGCTGAGCAGGACGTAACCGTTGGCAGTGACGATGCCGCCATTAAGCGTGAGGCCGCCGGTGAGCGTTCCACCGCCGGGACCGCCGAGCGCGTCGAGCGAGGCCGCTCCGTCAAAGGAAACGCCCGCTTGGGCGAGGGCGCGACCGCCGCCGCTGCCGGTGGAAGGCGTGGTGGTGCCGAAGATGATGTCGGTGCCGGCGAGGTAATTGCCGAGCACGGTGTTGTCCGCGCCGAAGGTGATGGTCGTGCCGGCATTCCAGAACAGGCCGTTGTCGGCGCCGCCGTTGGAACCGAGATTGATGAACTGAACCTGCGCGCCTGCCGCGGTGACCAGGGACGTGCCGATGTTAAACACCCAGACAACGTTGTTCTGTCCTTGCGCATCCAGAGTCAGGATACGCGTTCCGGCGAGGCTGATTTCGGCCGAGACGTTGAACGCATACACGCCGGGCGCGAGGGTCATGCCGGATAAATCCTGACCGGTGAGATTGGACGTGGTCGCCAAGGCGCTCAGCCCCGTGCGGGCAGTGCCGAGATCGAGCATGGCTTGGGCAACGACGGCGCCACCGAGGATGGTCGAGCCGTTGACCACGGTCGCAGGAGGAAATCCGGAGATGGAGCCCATCGAGCCCACGTCACCATTCGAATAGGTGTTGGGACCGGCGCCAGCGACCGACACTGCCGTTCCGCCGAGCAAAACGAAATCCTCTGCACTGAGCAGAATGGATTGTGCGGACATAGGCGCGGCACCCAGCAGGAAAGCGGCAAAGGCCGCCACCGAGACCGGGAGAAGGAGATTGGATTTCATAAGCTCCCCCGATCCTACGC
>JBEVND010000308.1:0-7240 GCA_040508285.1 Rariglobus sp.
CAGGAGCCCTACGACATTCCGCTGCGCGCGTTGATCGCGAAGGACGTGACCAACCTGCTGATGGCCGGACGCTGCATCAGCGGTGATTTCCTGTCGCATGCCAGCTATCGCGTGACGGGCAACTCGGTGTCCACCGGTGAGGCGGCCGGCCGCGCAGCCGCACGTGTTGCGGGCGAGGGCGCGTCGGCGCACGACCTGGCGCTGGCGGCTGCGGGCGGTGTGACGACGTCAGGCCGTTAAACAGAAAAAGCCGCCCGCCGGAGTGGCGGACGGCTTGCGGGATTCGAGAGGAGACGACGGGCGAGCCATCACGATCAGGAGCCTCCGGCCCAGCGTGCACGGACTTTGTCCTTGGCCACCTTCTCAACGTGGCCGTCGAAAAACGCGAGGAAGGTGCTGTTCCCATCGTAGTATTCAAACCGATCGGGAGACCATTCCCAGACGTAGGCTTGGCCGTTGCCGGCGATCAGGACATCGCGGTTAATGACACAGAGCATGGCCATCCGCGTGGGCTCGAGCGGTCCGATCAGTCCGTAGGGATCGGAGGTGGCGTAAAGACTGTTGGTGTTCTTGGTGGCCGTCCAGACGTGGGGATTATGCCAGTAGGAGGTGGTCTGGTAGTAAGCCTTGTTCTTGGCGGTGGTGATCGCGAACCTGGCTTTGAACTCGGAGGTGAGCGCGGTGGGGCTGACTTCCGCTTCGCCATGCACCAACCGGTCCGGCGCGCCGAGATAGAGGGAACGCCCCTGCTTCACCTGACTCGGATTGTAGACCAAGGTGGGGACGCCGGCGATGGAGATGGATTCGTTTTTAAGAGAGCCCTTATTGTCGGCGAAAACCATCAATTGCGCCACGGCGGTTTGCCGGAGTTGTGTGGAACAACGCGATTGTGAGGCGGAGGCGCGGACCGACGAAATGGTGGGTATCGTGATGCCGGCCAGCACGCCGATGATGGCGATCGTCACGAGCAGTTCGGTCAACGTGAACGCGCGATGCGTATGGGGTGAAGACATGTCGGGTTGGGGGTAATGCCGTGGACGAAACGGCGGTTTTCCGAAGGGGCGGAGAGTTTCAACTCGCGCAGCTACGCGGTGAAGATGACGTCAACGTGCAATAGTCTGGATCGAGGCACAATTCAGGCGTCACTCTTACCAAAGAGCATCTCTTCGTTCGGTCTCGGGGTGGGCTAATCGCGTAGATGGAGCCTCCCATATTCACGGGTGTTGAAGGCACTCCATTTGGAACCGGTCCAGCGGAACGACGTGTTGTCGAGATAACGGTCGCCACGGTCGAGATTGACCGTCGTCACGTCCACGGGAATCACGTCGCCCTTGGTGAGTCGGCCAGCGGCAAAGCGGGCGGCGGGGATGCGCACTTCGATCTGATAGCCAGCCGAGGTGATCGTCGAAGCGACGGCGACCTCTTCGGCCATGGTCTTGTCGCCCAAGCCAACGACCACCGATGCGGGAACCGCGCCCACCGTTGGCGCGAGGATGTATTGAGCCACCTGCGGAATACGCTTGGTGAGACTGACGTGGGGATTCTGGGCGAGTGCGGCCGCATCGCGCGCGTCGATGGCGAGTTCGATGCAGTCGCGATCCACGATGTTTTTCGTCTCGGGGTCGTTCCGAACCTGCGCGTCCTCCACTTGAATGGCGAAATAAAGCGCGTCCTCGCTCCATGAGAACCACGCCATCGCCGCGTGCCGGTCGCGCTGCCAGCTGACTACGCCCCAACTGCGCTGTTCGGGAGTGCCAAGAGCGAGCGCGGGCGCGCCAAGATTCCATTCGTCAAATTTGCCGTCGATCGTCACCGGTTTGGCGGCGCGCACCGCTTCGGCCTCCGGCGGGGGCGGGGCGGTAAGGACGAACTCGATGGGCATGGGGAGATCGAGGGTGAAGCGCCTGCCGGCCAGAGCATCTCCCTGATCTTTCACCGTGCGTCGGGCGGGCATCTCGACAATGCGCGTTTGCAGAGAAAACGGAAATTGAAGCGCGCCGAGGATCGTTTGAGCGAAGATCCAATGTCCGATTTCATTAGGATGCGTGCCGTCCACAGCGTAGCGCGCGTCAGCCGGCAGGGCGGAGCGCAGGCGCTTGGTCTCCTCGTAGACCGGGGCGTAGGCCAGCTGGTATTTAACTGCGAGCGCGCGCAGGCCCTCGACGTATTCGAGCATTCGCGGGTTTTCCACGTCCCTGTATTGAAAAATAGGAGACGCGATCACAATGCTGGCGCGGGTGTCGCGCAGCACTCGGTTGATCAGGCGTTCGTAATGGGCGAGGAATTCATCAGTCGTGAAACGCCCGACGTCGTTCACGCCGAAGTTGAGCACGACCCAGTCGGGGCGCCAGCGGGTGACGTCGAGTTCCATGCGCGCATAGGCGCCGCGCGCGGTGTCGCCGTGTGAGCCGCGAGCAAGGACGCGGACGCGATGATCGGGAAATTTTTCGTCGATCAGATCCTGCATCATCTGACCGAACGTGCCGTCGGAGGTGATGCTGTCGCCGAGAATGACAACATTGTCGCGGGGCTGGACCGCAAAGTCCCGGGCCGGCGCGCACAGAACGACCAGGCATTGCACCGACGCGAGGATGACGAGACGGAACGGGGGCATGGCGGACCATTTCAAAGGCGTCGCCATCGCGGCAATACAAACACTATTCATACGCGGCTAACGGGCGGGAGAGTCTGTATTGTGTATCACTCCACAATCCCGGAGGGTGTGCGAACGTCTTGCTTTTCCCCGCAACCCCGTCCCCTGCCCATGTCGCGCTTCGCCTTGTCCGGCCCTTTGGCCGCCGCCTTGCTCACGTTGGTTTCGTCGCCCGTCGCCGAAGCCGTCCAGACTGACAACCACGGTATTCATGCCGTTCCCGTGCCCGGGGCCACTCCTAAGATCGATGGTTCGCTGACCGACTGGGATCTTAGCGGCGCGGTGCTCATGACCTACGACCTCGAGTCGTTGCGCGACGTATATTCAGGCCGAGTCTCGGCGATGTATGACGACGCCAATCTCTATGTTGCGATCCAGTGGAAGGACGCGACGCCGATGGGCAACAGCCATGATCCGCGTTACCAAGCCAACAAGGGCTGGGCCGGTGACGCCGTGCAGCTTCGCTTTAAAACCGACCGCATCAGCCATCTCACTGCGTGGTATTACGCTGCAAAAAACGAGCCTGCCTTCCAGATCAGCTACGGCAAAAGCCTGACCGAGCCCTTCAAGGGCGGGGAGCTCCAGCTTTATCAAGTCGATGGCTGGAAAATGCAGCAGGGCGTGGAAATGGCCTTTAAGGCCGACGCCGACGGAAAAGGTTACGTGCAGGAGATTCAGATCCCGTGGAAGTTGATCACGCTCGAGAAAAAGTTCGGTGCGGGCGACCGCTTCAGTCTCGGCGTCGAGTTGCTGTGGGGCGAGGCCGACTGGCCCGTGCATCGTTACGCCGACAACCTCGTGGAGGGCGCCAGCAGCCGTGAGTTTTTCTGGACCGCGCATAATAACTGGGGACCAGTGATACTCGAGCCGAAGGGAAACTTGAAGCTCCCCGAACCTGCCTATCTCGCCGCCTGGCGCCAGTTGCAGCAGGGCGAATCCATCGAGGGACCGGTCGAGATCGTCTACGATCTCGACAAGGACGCCCGCGTTTCCATTGCCATCGAGGACGCATCCGGAAAACGGATACGCAACCTCGTTCCCGGACTGCCGCGTCAGTCCGGCAAAAACACCGAGAAATGGGACGGCCTTGACGACGCGGGAAAACCGGTCGCGCCCGGAGACTACGTTTACAAGGCCCTGCGTCATGACGGTGTGCGACTGAACTACGCGTTGTCCTTCGCGAACCCCGGCAATCCGACCTGGCAGACCGACGACGGGTGCGGCGCTTTCTACGGCGATCACACCGAGCCGCAGGCGGCCGCCGCGGCGGGCAATTTCGTCGCGCTCGCCACTCCGATGGGCGAGGCAGGCAAGCACCTCATCGCCACCGATCTCGAGGGGCAGCGCCTCTGGGGCCTGCCCAACCGCGTCGCGTTCGACGGCGGACGCATCGCGCTCGCGGCCGACGACACCACGCTGTGGGTCGCCACCGAGGGCAAACAGTCACTCATCTATCGCGTGACGCTGGCGACCGGCCGTTATTCGCCGTGGGACCTCTTGCAAAAGGACAAGGAGGGCAACGAATTCAAACCCGTTGACCTCGTCGTTTCGGAGCTGCCCGGCCTCGGCGCCTCGCCGTCCGTGGGTGGTAAGGTCGGCGCGGCCGATTCGCACTCGTCAGCCTCCGGTGCCAATCTCCGTGCCATCGCTTATCGCAATGGAGTGCTGGCCGCCGCGTTCGCGCGCGAAAACGCCGTGCGGTTGCTCGACGCGGCAAAGGGCACGGTGCTTTCCTCTATTTCCGTCGAGGAGCCGCTGTCCGTCGCCTACGCGGCGTCGGGCGAATTGTTGATCTTGTCCAAAGGCCGCGTGCTCGTCGCCGATGCGAACGGTCGCACGCGGGACTTCACCACCCAGGCCTATCCCGAAGGTTGGGGCTTGGCGGCCGGCGCCGACGGCCAGGTTTATCTTTCGGTTCGCGGCACGGATCACACTGTAAAAGTTTTTGCCGCCGACGGAAAATTCCTTCGCGAGATCGGTCGCCAAGGCGGTCGTCCGCACCACGGCGCGTTCATCGCCGACGCACTGCGCAATCCGGCGGGCATCGCCGTCGACAGTCGCAACCGCCTCTGGGTGACCGAGGAGACGGCCAATCCGAAACGCACCAGCGTCTGGGACGTGACCACCGGGAAACTCCTCAAGGACCTCAGCGGCACCACGACCTACGCAGGCGCGGGCGCGATCAATCCGTTTGATCCGACCATGGCGTTCTCCGACGACACCGTTTATCGTCTCGATTGGAAGGCCGGCACCTATGCCCCGGTTTATTCGATCGGCAAGAGTGATCACCCGGACGAAATTTTCAGGCCATCGGTGCACAGCATCACCAGCCGCGCGGTGATGCGAGACGGACGTCTCTACGTTTACACCACAAGCTCTGCACGCGGTTCGCGCGAGGTGCACGTGATGCTCTATGATGGCAAAGACTGGCGCTCCGTCGCCCACCTCGGTCTCGTTGTCCAAGGCAAGGACACCAAGGGAGAGTTCGCGAAATACCAACACTCGTTCTTCGCAGGCCGTGACGGCCAGCGCTACGCCTGGGCCGATGACAATGGCGACGGGATCGTGCAACCGACCGAGCTGCAGTTCTCCAACGTGCAGGTGGACGGCAAGCCCGTGGTTACGCGCAGCTATTATTGGGGGCAGCTCCCCGACGACCAAGGTGCGGTTACCTACGTCGCCCCCGAGATCAACTCGCTCGTGCAGTTTCGGGTTTCGAGCTTCAACCGCGTCGGAGCTCCGCTCTACGACCTCGATAAGCCGCGTATCATCCGCGCCGACCAACCGGTCATCGGCAAGGGCAACGGTGAAGGCCACGTGATCGGCGGGGCCAACGGTCGGGTTTATCTCAACCAAGATCCGCTCATCGCCGTCGAGTCCGATGGCCGTGTGATCGGCGGTTATCCGAATCCGCACACTTCCGTGCACGGCTCGCACACCGCCAAGGCCGCGCGTCCCGGTTATCTGATCGGGCCGTCTTCCTTCCTCGGCGTGATCGAAGTCGGCGACGCCGCGAAGGGCGGGGCGGGGGAAATCTTCTGCCTCAACGGCAACCTCGGGGAAAATTACCTGTTCACCCACGACGGCCTCTACATCCAGACTCTGTTCAAGGATACCCGCGGCTATTCGGAGAACCCCGCGCAGGCCGTGCGCGGCATGTCGCTCGACGCCATCACCGCCGGCGGTGAAAGCTTCGGCGGACACTTCGTGCGCACCACCGAGGGCAAGGTTTATCTCACTAACGGCGGCACCGATGCTCGCGTGATCGAGGTCACGGGTCTGGACTCGATTCGTCGCTTCGCCGGAAAGCTAAAGGTCACCCAAGCCGATCACGCGGCCGCGCAGGAGATCGTCACCCAACGCGCGGCCGCCGCGCTTGCGCCGAAAGTGTATTCGATCGCCACCGGCTCCGCCGTGGTCGACGGCAAGGCCGATGAATGGCCCGAGCTCGCCGACGGCGGGTCCGCGCTCGATATTCAAGAGAACCCGAAGAAGCGCTACGCTCGTGTCTCCGCCCGTCATGACGCGAAGAACCTCTACCTCGCCTACCGTGTGTTCAACACCCGTGGCGCAATCAAGAACGTGGGCCAGGACGAACGCCTGCTCTTCAAGAGCGGCGACGCCGTCGATCTCATGCTCGGGCCCGACACCGACAAGGACGCGGCCGGCCAGCTCCGCCTGCTCGTCAGCTACAAGGATAAGTCGCCGATTGCCGTGCTCAACCAGAAGAAGGCGCCGGGCGCCGCCGCATCGGAGAAATTCGATTTCAGCTCCCCTTGGCGCACGATCACCTTCGACCGTGTCGTCGTGGCGAAGTCGGTGGCTGTCGCCTCGGCTCCGACGCCGGGCGGTTATCTCGTCGAGGTCGCGGTTCCCTGGACCGTGCTCGGCGTGCAACCCAAGTCCGGACTCAAGTTGAAAGGCGATTTTGGCGTGCTCTTCGGCGATGGCGGCACGCAAACGATCGCCCGCCAATACTGGAGCAACAAAGCCACCGGTCTCGTCAACGATGTCCCCGGTGAGGCCGATCTCTCGCCCCGTCTGTGGGGCACGTTCATCTTGGAATAAGCCCGTATTCGTCTCCCTCATTTTCTCCTGAAAAATCCCATGCGTTATTCCTCATTCTTCACCGCGGCCGCGTTCGCGCTGTCCGTTGTCGTTTCCCATGCCACACCGCTCGTGCTAAACGGCCAGATGGTCGCCTTCATGGGCGATTCGATCACTCAAGGCGGCGCGGCGACACCGGGTGGTTATGTGCGCCTCGTTGCCAGCGGCCTCGCGGCGAATGGCATCAAAATCGAAGTCATTCCCGCTGGTATCAGCGGCCACAAGTCCGACCAGATGCTTCAGCGTCTCAACGGGCATGTGTTGAGCAAGAATCCGCAATGGATGACGCTCAGCTGCGGCGTCAACGACGTGTGGCACGGCTCGCGCGGCGCGGGTGTATCGTTGGAAGACTATAAAAAGAACATCACGTCCATCGTGGACAAGTGTGAGGCCGCCGGCGTGAAGGTTCTGCTCCTCACCTCAACGCAGATCAACCTGCCGCTCGATAATCCGCTCAACACCAAGCTCGCCGATTACAAC